>CAZRIQ010000001.1:0-55593 GCA_964600175.1 uncultured Melioribacter sp.
GTGATTACAATCATTATAGTCTATCCTAACAGTTTTGTTTTCTTTCATTTCACACCCACCAATCGGAGCCTTGCACAATAAAAACTTATCCTTGCTGTGATAGCTAAACCAATCTTCAACGCCACAAGCTTTCAATATGGCCGGGATGTCATTCAGGTTATTGCAGTCATCAATTACCATACACCCATTGTCACACATTTTATTCTTGAAGAAATTAATCTCTTGCGTAACATATTTTGTGGAATGAGGCCCGTCTAAATAGACAAAAGAATATTTAATCTTATCAAGTGATTTCCATTCTCCATTAATACAAAGTTGAATATAAGGTGAAGCATCAAAGAAATGGTTATCCTGCATCAGGTAATGAGTCCACGAAGCATTCAACTCCTTTGCTTCGTTTGATAATAACACCATTGCATCACGGTAAAAGTCTGTTGACATCCGTGTCCCTTTGCCTTTTACAGTATCATCATTTTCAAAGTAGAAATCCTGATAAGGATCGATTGTTAAAAGTATTCTGTGTTTGAAAATGTTCATAAGAGCCAATGCAGAACCGCCTTGTCGTGTACCTATCTCAACCACTGGATGATTGCCGGTATAGTCTCTGCACGTCTCGGCCCAATGAATCATAATGTCCATAGTTGATGTGTGGTCACTGTTTAACATTGCTTTTTTTAGCTTATCACTTGTCATTCTACCAAACTCCTCTGCTCCTTCAACTTCATACCAATATTCAATGTCAACAAACCATTTATCAACCCATCCATCATAAAACAATTTGCACTTTTTACAAATATATGAAGTATATGTTATATCATCATCATATCCATCTGGGCCAGAATCTTGCTCTATAAATTCTGTGCATCCACACCTTGGACATAATAAATCTAAATCATTCATCGTAATATCTCCAATGCTTTTTCTACAATCGATTCAGGGCTTAAGTTCTCACACATTTTATCACAACCAGTTTTAGCATCACTGACATGCTTTATTTTTGCCCAATGATCACAAGACTGATTATATGGACATCCATTATCTAAAACAGTTCCGTTTCCCATTGTAAACAATTCAGGTGGATTATAGGGGTAACTCTGGAAAAGTAACACGGGCATATTCACAGCATTTGCAACATTGTGCATGCCCCCGTCATTACCGATAAATAGCTTGCATTTCTCCATGATTGCACAACATTCCCTTAGTGGCCGGTGTCCTAACCAGGTATCACCAATTCCTAAATAGTCTTTATATCCAACCTCTAAAATCTTATATCCGTGCTCTCTTAATTTATTGGCTACTTGAGCCGTTAATAAAATATCATATCTAAATTGTGATTCATCCGGCTTTATTTGTGATTGTCTTTTTGGCGCTACATTCAAGGCAACCCATTTATCACCTGGAAGCATAATCGTATTTACAACTGATCGATCTTCATGACTCAATATAATTTCTGGCCGTTGCTCTCTGAAATCTTCAAACCCTGCCATTCTGCAAAAGTTGTATGTAATTATATTGGCCTCTGGGTTATCAAGCATATTATCTAAATTGTCAGGCACTCCCAAGTAATCCCATAGATCGGTTTGCCATTCAGGATATAACATAATAATTAAATCTTCATCAGCGAATCTCCAACCTTTGCGTAATGCTTCACGCCAATCTCTATCGGCAAAATAAAGCAAAACATTATCAGGCAATTCAGTTTTCACCCGTGGATGATTTGCGAACATCTCACAGGCGAACTCATTTGAAACATAGGTAACTTCTGCATCTGGGTATCTATCCAGTACGGCCTTGACTACTGAGGTTGTGCAAATAGTGTCACCTACGTTGTAAGGATTTACGGCCCAATTGGGGTATATGATTTTAATTTTCATAAAATTAAATCTCTTCTGTTAATTTTATGTTTACTTCATTGCCACTTAGTCTAGCTTTATCACACCATATATGTAACGCATCAAGTAAAGATATTGCCAAGTCTTCAGTAAGAAGTAAATTGCATCTTTGGCCTTCTGCAATGATCTTTTCACCCTCAACAATTTTTTGTCTAACAATCAAATCCCCATGATATAAAGACTTTGTTTTTATTGTTATTTCTGATTTACTTTTAATTTTCATTTGTTTTTGCCTTTACCTAAAGGGCACTTTGTAAGCACACAAGAAGCATTGCGTAAGCTACACCAATTGTGCAAATAGTGCCAAAATTCACATTCTTTTTGTATTTTTTGTTTTCGAGAAGCCGTTAATTGTATACCACAAAATGTCTTTAACAATTCCCTTGCCTTCCTACCACCATCTTTTTTAATCATAGACGGCTCTGGATCATATTGAAGTGCAAACCCGCTTGAAGGACTTTGCTAGTTTTTTTCATTGGCATAAAATTTTAATACCGATATTAACTCAGCTTTTTGTGTCATTTTATTTTCTCCAACAGTTTTACAGTTACTTCTTCTTGCTCAAATCTTGCAACTTCAATCCATTTTTTTAATGCGTCTAATAGACAATAGGCCAAATCATCTGACATAAGTATGTCGCAGTATTTTTGTTCTGTTTCATCGTCACTAAATTTATGCGTAATAACCAAACGACCACCGTGTACAAATTCTGGTGTCATTGTTATTTTATAGATCCTATTTAACTGGTCTTTCACACAACATTGAGATAGTTTAGTCATCCCATTTTCTCCAATATGATTTTAATTTTCATTTTTCGTCCCAACATATAGTAAAATTCCACTAAATGCAAAAGCAACGGATATTATTGTTGAGCTTAAACGAGTGTAATCCTGCCTAATTACCATATATGCCAATAAAAAAAGTAATGCCCCTGAGATAATCAGAATCAAATCTGCTATTCTATCTTTCATTTGGAAACCATTTTTTATATAGTGGTGGGATTGCTTTTTTAGGCCAAACAATATCACTTTTTTCAACGTCTCTCTCTAATGAGACTCCTTTGCATGTTGGACATTTTAAGCTTCCACATAATGGGATGTCATCAAGAAACACTTCAAAACAATGTGGGCATTTTGCATATTTATCAAACTTATAACTCTTTGAAAGCTTTCTCATTTCATTACCTATTAGATAAATTCATCAACAAAGTAATCTTTGCCAAAATCATCTGTAAAATATAGTTTGTTTGGCATTTTGCTACTTACCCATATTTGACCATAACCAGCCGTATTGGTATTATCAATATTCGGTTCAGTGTGCATCTTAAAAACTTCATGAGTAACAATTGGTGCACTTATTAAAATTCTTAAAACGGATCTTCTTTTCATTTCACTTTCTCCAATATAGCGTCAACCCTAATTCTTAAATAATGGTAGACTTGGTTTATCCCAATCATCCCACCCGGGAACGTCCTTGTCTAGTTGTTTTTTTGACTCAATAGACGCTTGTTTTCTTTTGTGTCGTTCGATTACATTCATGATATAATGACAACGCCGCCTATATGTGTGATTTGTTAAAACCTCATCCATGCCTAATTTTGAAACACGATCTAAAAGTTCTGGTTTTGCCAAATATTCTTTAACCATAGGGATTAAATCTTTGTCATTATAGTAAACAAAATGTTGATATGAATCAAATAACTCAGTCAAACCAACAGCCTCATCAGTCAACAAAGGCACACCTGTTGCCATTGCCTCAAAGACTCTCATATTCAGGTCATTCTTTACGGCACAGTTGAACGCAATCTTGCACTTGGAAAGCTCCTTTGACATATCTTCACCATATGCCGTAGTTACGTACACGTCAAAATTTCTTTTTAGCTTTTCGATCAAATCACGCCGTCTTTTATAGATTCCTGAACCCTCGTAAACATTCCCGATAAATCCAATGTCGTACTTTTCACTTTTCCATTCGTGTGGTTTATGTATCTCAGGATCACAGGCCAACGGCAGCCATGATACATTCTTGCATCCTGCCCGTTCAAACGCTGGAATGTATTCCTTTTGTGCCACGAACACGAAGCTAAACTGTTTGGCCCAATTTACATGCCACATTAATTGAGTGTGTGAGTCTATCATGTAACAGGCAGTTGGTATTTTAAGTTTGTCAATCCCTTTGGGAAAATTTGGAACACGACCTGAACCTTCAACCCATAGGAATAAATCACCCACAACGAGGCACTTACTTAAATCTTGACCGTTTTCCATTTCATTATCATGGTGCCCGTTGTTTGACGTTCCCAATGTAAATACTTCATGATCCTGCCTTAAAGCCCGTTCGATATACCAGCCGGTCGTGTATGGTGTGTAACCGTATGAAAGTAAGATTTTCATAATGTTGATTCCCTTAATTTATACTCGCCAACCGCACCCCAAACATCAACAACACTATCCTTTCCATTGTCATCTGTATAGTACAATTGGGTCGGGATGTTATAGTTAACATATAATTTCCCATCATTCGATAAATCCGTTTTTGTTGGAGTTTTTGCAATTCCTTGCGCAATAAATGGAACGCTAATTAAAATTCCCAAAACCGATCTTCTTTTCATGTTATCCCCAAATTCTTATGAGCGTTGATATTATACATACAAAAAAAGAAAACACCAACCCAATGCCTTCTATTTTTTTTATGGTGTCTGTGGTTGCATGGTATTTAACCAAAAGCAAAAAAGCAATAAACATCAGAATTGACGTTTGATTAATCTTTATAATTGTTTCCATTATTCCCCCAACATTGTTTTAGCCTTCTCAAGTCCCTTGATTACTTCATCGATTTCTTCGGCATTTAAGTTGGCCTGTGAAATTGGGTATAACTTATTGCCATCCCATTTAATTATTTGCATTGCAATGGTCCCGCTCTTGCCTTTCCGGTCTTCATCGTTCCAACCTATGCACACCCTAACATCTTGTTCTGGCTCTGCTTTAAAGCTTGTTGAAAAATAAGCACTTTCATTGTCTGCCTTTTCATGATCTTTTATTTTAGGTCCCATTGGCTTTGTTTTTGCTCTTGTACATTCGGCAAAGACTTTATCCTGTACGACTTGCTGTTCTTTTGCCGACATGCCTAAATGCGTTACAGCATCATATAATTTCATCATTCCCCCATTTTTTGGCATTTACAAGCCTTTTATTTCCTACAGCCGCAATAGTTGTTGATGGTCTTTTGTTTTGGGAATCATGATGTTGCCTTGCGTCTTCAACTAATTTGTGGCCAATATTATGCATTGCTTTATATAGTGCATCAGAAGCTTCTTGTGCTGTCGCACCACACGGCCCCATTGGTTCGCTTTCTTTTACAGGTTGCATCACAACCTCAAGAAAACGATCCCGTGTCTCTCTGCTTAATATTTTAAAAGGCTTGATCCCGTATTCTGAGCCGTACAGTTTCCATCGATCATGATCAACATCGTAATAATCAAACCGCTCCATGACATAGTAATTTACGTGTGTCGGATCTTGAAAAGCCGCTGGTATATGAATACCTGGTACAATTATCTTGACTTTACCTGTAGATTTAACAACTCGGTGGACCTCGTTAAAAGCTGTAATTGAATCAGCACCGGGGTTAATATGCTCAAGCAAATTATCAGCAATTAAGAAATCCACCGAATCATCTTCCATCTTAATTTCCTTTGAAACGTCACAAACAATATCAACCCCGTCAAGGTCGTACTGATCCACACCAACAAACCCACGCCGCTTTAAACGACCACAACCCAAGTCAACCTTGACGGGCTTTGGTTTACTTAAATCATCAACCACTTTTTGAACCATCTTTTCCCATGTGTAATTTTTAGCTATCTCATGGGCTTTTGATGAAAGTTGGGCGCGTTCATAGTCGTTATCAAGATAGTATTCAATCAGCTCATTCAGTCCCTTTTTAGTGTTGTACTGAATTACAGAATCCCCAAATATTTTATCAATGGCAGGGTTCCGGTCTGATATACAAAACCCACCTGAAGCCGCTATGTCAAATATTCTTGGATTTAAAAAACCTTCTCTTGCCATGTCTATATGGTGATCGTTTAAAGATATTTTTGCAAAACGATATAATGTATTTATTATTTCATTTGGAACATATTCATCATTGACAACCCTGTTTTGATAATTTGATCCATAAACAGAAATATTATATTTAGGATCAATGTCATCCAATATTTTACGACTGCCATTTTTTGCATTTCCGATAAATAAAATATCATCACCATAACCGTTTTGATCCATATACTTTTTAGAAGTCCCCCCAATCAATACCTCACAGTCAAAACCAGTCGCTTCGATCTTCTTTGCGAACATTGGAGAAAGGCAATAGATCTTGTCGTACTGGCTTAAAACGTCCGATGTAATCATGTCAGGATGCGAATGAATCCACAATATCCGGTAACAGTCAGGCATTTCTTTTAAAGGCACACCGAAGCAATGTAGAAATATATCAGGGTCTTTGTTGACTATCTCAAAGCCTTGTTTTAGAAACTCGGTTTCAAGGTCGTTTTTCACCCAATAGTCACCCCAGAGTTTGGCCTTCTCTTGATCTGGTTCGAAATCTGAGAAGGTTGCTATTTGTATTGTGTTTTTGTATGAAAGTCCAGACATTATAGGGAATTGTGAGCCCTCTACCATTATATCAAATTTTTCAGCTTTCATTTTTTTTATCCTTAATTATTACAGTTGTTTGTTTTATTGTTTGTTCTGAACGTTTTATTGTTTCTTTTGCTTGTTGAATATCATACTCGGCTTTTTCAATAGAAAATTCTTTAAAATTGTTATACCATTTTAGAACCTTATTACAGTTTAAGCATTTCTTGTGAGCACCTTGAGCAGCCCCAAATCCATCATAATGGAATTCAATCGCATAAGGTGGATGTTCGCATTCCATCTGCTTAATGGTATTCTTTAATATTTTTATTTCTAATTGAAGCTTGCCCCACATATTTTTACTAATGAACATCATTCCCCTCCTGAACGTTCTTTAAATTATCTTTGGCCTGTTTGAGTTGTTCGGTTGCTATTTTTAATTTATAGTTATGTTCATCTTCTCTTAACTCGCTTTCTAATTTATAGTGTTTTAACACCTTGTTGCACCTATCACACTTTTTGACACCAAATGCAGTTAATACTCCGCCATCCATACAATATTGCTCATTTGTCCAGACAAATACAAAAAAAGGATGAATACAGTCCGCTTTATTTTCTACCATTATCAACCTATCTCTATAAAACATTGATTCGTTCTTCAGCTTTTGAACATTTGTATTTAATCTTGTTATTGCCTTTTCAATATTATTTAAATCATTTTTACTTATAAACATAACTCCCCCCTATTTCCATTTAACATTGTACTCTCCTAGTTGAAAAAACCCTTCATGAAGCGTGACAGTAATATATCCATGCAGAGGCTTACCATTGCAAAGAACTTCCTTGTTCTTCACTTCTTTTTCTATCTTCTGAATTACTTCTTGTATGTCAACTGTTGGTTTCATGTTTTATCACACTATGTCAATTTCTGATCTTCGAATGCATATCGGCCTTGGGGTCTCACTGGACGTCTCACCTAAAATTTCTTCATCAGTATCATAATAGAAATCTGCTCTATGCAATAACACTTTAGATTTTTGGCGTCCAATCGCTGTATATAATTGACCGTTTATTATAAGCGTACTTCCGAACTCTAAATTCTTAAAATCAGCTTTAGTTGCCATCATTCACCCCTATTTTCATTTTTTAAAACTTCAAGTTCAGAATATGAAAATGTTACACTTCTTATTACTCCGTTCTTGTCAACATAGTTTGCATGGATACAAGGTGTTGGATCTAAAAAATAACCAGCATATCTCATATTGCCCGTTTTGATCATCTCAACACCCATGTACTTAAATTTTTCTCCATCTTTCCTAAAGGCTTCTATCTCTGCAATTTTAAGTTCAATGTCTGCCTTTGTTTTAATAAGTTCAGCATTTTCTTTTTTATTCCAGAACATCATTAACTCCTTTCAATGTTTCCCCTAATCATCAACGTCTCACTATTCCATTCTATTCCATTACAATCTTTATCCCTTAAAAAGAATATCCCGTCTTTACCAAAATGCAATCCAGGCTTACACGTTTTTAAATTACAAACAGGAATAGGAACAATAGCGGCTACTGTTGCTACACCACATATTTTAATAAAACCACGCCTATTCACTGTTAACCCTACTTAGAGTTTTCCCTAAATTCAAATTCTTTCGAACTGTTATCTTTTGAGTATAGTTATCTTTCAACCATGCCGTTTTACTTTGATATTTAACAAGCTTGTCACGGTTTTCTTTTACCCAATCTACATGGCCTTTGGGCAACTCTCTCACCATTTTATGTTCTGGAACTTCACCTGTTCTTAGGAATGTTTTTAGTTCTTCCCTTGACATCAAGATGGATGTTGAATAGCAAATACATTTTACATGCCATTCTGAGAATATAAACTCTTTCGGATAATGTCCGGCGTTTGGATCACACAAATCATATTCGGGATGAGACGCACTCAATTTAACCTCGATTCCCGTTACATAAGGTGCGTTGATTCGTCTCTCGTAGTCTGCATATTGATGCGCTAAATTGATTTCACTTTGTGCAAGTCTCAAGGCGTTTTTATAGCTTGATCGGTAAACACCACGGCCAGGGTGGAACTTCTTTGCGTTGGAGCTTAATACAAGATTGCCGTTTTTGTCTCTTACTCTTCTGAATAGCCTGTTTGGTTCATTGAGTGCGTCTTTAATATCCTTTGTTATTCTGGCAGCACTCTTGCCTTCTAATATCCCAGCTCCTAAATAATTGTCGATATAGTCACGTCCAACTCTTGCATAATCCCAGACTTTGGAAGATATTGGGGAAATTCCGTAGCGTCTGTCAATATATGCCTTGAGTGCATCGGTGTTTAAATAAGCCTTAGCTGGAACATCGATCAAGCCAGCATAATTCTTTGCAATCAGGTTGTTCTTTTCATCTGCCAAAGCCCAACCGTCACGCATACCGGCCTCAATCTCAGCAATCACTTGATCACTCATACCTTTCAATGTTTCTGTGACTTGATTGTAAAGCAGTCTATTGCGTTGGAAGTAGTAAGTTCCCTGGTAGGTATCGAGGCGGTTTCGGGAATAGTTTATAATATCCCGTGATAGATTCTCTGCGGTCTGTTTGTATATCTTCTTTATCGCTCTGAATCTTTGAGCCATAAGTCGGTCAAGCTTTCGCTTGTATTGTGGATCTATTGCCAATTAACACCCACCATAAAGTAAAGTAATATGTCTAATACTGTTTTGTGGCGAACTTAAAATGCCAATCAAAAAATAATAGTATTCATTTTCTTCAAACTTGTGTCGTCCTCTGGCAAAAACAATTTTATTTAGATTGCTATTATAATCATTCTGGTGACATTTAGCATAAATATAATAGGGAATATTAAAAAGTCGAGCCGTGTCTTTATATAAATAGTTTTCTTTTAGACACCATTTATGACAGACAAGTTCACAATCGCATTGATACCATATCAAATGCCCACCGCTTGCTAATATGTGATTCGGATTGTCTTTGTAATTTGGTTGTATGGTGACATTTAATAGATGTATGTTTTTCTTAGAACCAACATTCACCATTTGTGTTTCAATATTTGGGATGTATTTTTTAGATTTACGCATTTTGCGCACTCTCACAATACATTTATGTCTATCTAGTGCCATTAAATTTATTCTGCCAAATCTTTTAATAGGCTATTTATTGTTTCTCTTGATACAGTCTTCCCGCTGTCTGTAATGTAAGGCAGTTTTCCTGTGGTGTTTAAACATGGTAGGTTTTCAAATAGATCATAGAGGGATATTTCTTTATAACAAGATGTATCGTTTTGTGTTAGATCCCCACAATCACTAGAATTCAAACAAATATAAGGAAAGTACCAGTTATTAAATAACCTTCCACTGGTATCTAATGCCCATTTAAACCCCAAACTAAACAGTTTCTTTTGCACCAACTCTCTTAAGCCTTTATCGTCTGGAACCTTAATTTGCATTTCTTCTCTAGGATCAATCATGTCTAACTCCTTTTAATTAATTGCCTCGGTTAAACGCCTCTAATTTTTTAAAAATAGATTTTATTAAATTTTCTTTTTTATAAACAAGCCTACATTCCATAGGAGTCCCGTTTTCATCTGCAATACAACCATTAACATCTATGTATGTTACGTCTTTGCCGTCCTTTTCTGCATAAAAAGACAATATGTTAGGTTTTGTCATTTAATATCCTCAGGGTCTAAAATCCATTCGGGTTTTATTTCACCCTTAATATTGTATTCTGCTATATCTTTAATGCGTATCATTCGATATTTTATGCCACAACTTATAAACTCTACATATTTAATTCGGTTGTTATCTAAAATTTCATTACATGCCTGCACAAAAGCGGGACGCGGAGCAACAGTCCATCTTTGATTTTTTAATCTAATCATCAATTTTGATTCAATAGTGGCCTTTGGTATAAAATCATACTTGTTTGATAGTATTTCATACGCCTTTACTTCATCGGTTGTTATTATGTAATGTAGTTTTAAATGTCCCAATAAAACCATATTCCTTTGCTCAATCGTACAATTTATACCTTGCCACAAATGCCATCCACATTTTTTACAAACAAGCGTTTCTTTCTTCTGGTTGTATTTAAAATACTTTTCAATATCTATCATAATTATTCCCCTTTATTATAAAAATTCAGGTCGTTGTCTCTCAAAACTTGAAACAATACTTCAGAAACAACCGTTAATTCTGTATGATCAATATTCAAGTTATTCTTTGCCTTGATTGCTTCTAATATTTCATGCAATAGACATTCAGAAACATTGTCTTCTCTTGCGTTAAGTTCGTCCTCAATTCTTATTAGGTTATGGTAATTGTCATAGTCACCGGGTCCATTAATATGTGCCATATCAACCAATTCAACATTTATTATATGACCACCAAGTTTTATTTTGTTTGGTATTTTCATAATTGCATACTCTCACCTAAACCCTCTTGCGGCTCACCTTGAATGCGTTCAAGTTCGTCTTCTGCATCTTCAACCAATACGTTCCTGTCAATTGCAGACTGTACACTCATAAACTGTTTGTTTCCTGTTGCGATTGAAAGCAAATTGATAAGCGTTTCAACATCTGTCGGTAGCGGGTTCTGAAATTCTGGAACGATCTTCATTTCTTCATACAACTTTTTATATTTTTTCTCCACATACCCGCACAAAGTTTTAAGTATGCTGATTTCCCTACGCTCCCCAGCTCCAAATACTTCCTCATTTGCTAGTGCTTCCAACCTTGCATCCATAAACATTAAATCTATTGCGATACCAGAAAGATTTGTTGCCAGACCTTTAACATTTGAAAAAGAAAGATCAACTACTGCCATTTTGCCATATATAATTTTCTCTAAAGTCTCAAGCTCAAGTTTAATTGAATCAACCGCGTTGTCGCTTTCAAGATAACTCAACTCCCCCCAAGTTGGAGCCCCATCTGCTGATATATTTGGTGTCATTGCAAAGATATTACCAGTCGTTCCACTTCTCGGAAAATTCGTTATATCATCTTCGCTTGCAACTTTTGCTACAATGTCAGGGTATGCAGTACTATCGTTTGAATCACAAAGCCTTGAAATTGAATACTCATATCTATCAATCTCTGGTTGAACATTCGTCCATACTGGTTTACCAAACTCATAATATACACCCGTTATTTTTCCGTGTGGATTACCCTCTTGTACTTGTGTCCAAACACTGTTGTCTTCAGTGGCCTTGATTGTTTTTTCTGCTGTATAAATATCAAAATGCTTTAATGTCTTGTCACCAGCTGTAGTTGTGTACTCTCTTGATATAGCTATAAGATTACCATATTCATCAAAGTAAGGATATACCAGACTTCCTAAAGTTTTACACCACAATTGGACATGAATTGTAGTATCAGATGGCCGAATATACCAATACACAACAGCGCGGCACTCACTCATTACTTTACGGGCCTTTTGTCTGTTAAAATAGCTTATTTTATTCTGATATAAAACGTCAAGCAAAAAATTCATAGGTTCGTCAAATTTGTTCTTTTTGCCTAAAAGACCCATTTTTTTGTTCTTCAAATTATACTTAAGCTGTTTACCATACAACATAGAGGTTGCAAATTTTACACCGCTTTCTTGAAACGACACCGGTAATTTAGCCAATGGAACCAATTCTGTCTTTTTTGTTTTGGCTCCATCTTTATCTGTAACGTTATAAGTTACACTTCGAGGCATCTTTTTTAATATCTCATGCTTCCCCGTGTACTGTTCGATGTATTTATCCGTTTCATCGGGATACTTATTTTTAGTCAACTCGGCAATCACGTCTTTAAATTCCGGTTTGGCAAGTATGTCTTGTATGGTCATCGTAGGTTCCTCAATGTGTTTATGGTCTTAGAAGTAATATCTGTTTTATTTAGATGTCTCATGTAGTTATTATAAACAAATGAATCCCCTTCATCCGTACTTCTGCCTAATCTCAATTTGATTTTTTCTTTTGACTCAACACATATCATTTTATCGTTTCGATACTCATATTTTGGCGCAGTTAAATCTTCAACTAATTTTTCAGAGGCTTCACTCAATAACACTTTTCCAGTTCGAATATCTTCTCTTGCTAACCACCACATATATGATCGTAAATTATTAAAACGTCCCATCTCTGAAAATGGCGCTTTACCACCTGACTGAATATCCCGTACTTGTAACTTATAAGTTTCTCTCATAATATCAACCACACCTGCACCCATCCCAACACCGTCAACTCCGACTCTATCAGCGTCTATCCTATTTTCATATACGGCTTGTCGCATCCACTCTGATGTCTTTGGAATTGACATCCCATATTTTGATTCTATCTTCAATAATTTGTTTCCCTGCATAATAGACCTTGCCGACCAGTCGTCCCCATATCTTGCAACATCGCCACCAAAAGACTTTTTGCCATCAACAAATTCAACCGTCTTGCATTTTTCAACCCACTCAAAATGTATAAGTTGATCCGGCTCATCTTCGTATTCCCAATTGCCATATAAAAGCCTTTGCCTTTTTGCTTCATTCTCAATACTTTCAAGGCGTTCTTTTGCTCCTGCTTCTCTGAATATGTTATCCGTAACAAGGCTTTGAATAAATGCTCTATTTGGTGGGAGTGTGCCTTCGTGATCTGGTTTATAAAATAATCTATAAAGCCAATTCTTTTTTGGATTGCTTGTGATGAGTTGTTTTGCAAGTATTCCATATTTATCATTTAACTGTCTGCCTATTCTGCTTTTTAAGGTGTCATAAGCATCAAAGTGAACCTCTCCGCCTTCCTCAACCCAACCGGACGTATATTCACTAGATCCATACCGTTCGTACAAAGGATCTGATGGAAGGTATTTAAGGTCAAGTAAATCAATTCTTGAACCGTTTTTGTGTTGAATGTAATGATCTTGACCATTGTATTTAAAATAATCTGATACTTCATATTTTTTACAGACCTTCCAGAATGTAATAAATGTTGAATCCCTGAGTCGTTTAAGTTCCTCACGGCCAATATAGTATTTGGTCTCTGGATATTGGCAACACATTGAAACCAACCAGAAACAACCAAGCCAACTTTTCCCACCGTTTGCAGCGCCACCAAATAAAAGCTCCTCAGTAACCTTATCATTGAGTCGTAAAAACGCATCACCTTGTTTTGGCGAAAGTTCAACATTAAGAATCATCTCTACTGTCTTTGATTGTTACGTTAAAACCTAAAATTGGATTGTCATCTTCGTCAACAAGTCTTAAATCTTTAGGCATCAAAGGAAATACGTACGTTTTCCAGAATGCCAAAGCGTCTTTGCTGAACTCTATTTGTAGTTCTTCTTCAAACTGTTTTAGATTATCAGCTTTTGCAAGCATTTTATCTAAGGCCTCAAGAGTTAAACGTCTACCACCTTTGGGCCTACCCGGACCACCTGGGTTACCTTTCTTAAATTGTGTGTCTTCTTTTGCCATACCGTTTGATCCGTTTATAATCGGTTACATATCTAGTTTTATTTGTGTATATGGATCGTGTATTTTTAATGTTTTTCCACCAATCTTTTTCTTGAAAATCAGATTCTATTTTTTTATCATCTATTTTCATTTGATTTCCAAAAAAGTTCTTCTATGTCATAACTGGAAGACATTATCATACAATTATTGTAATATTTATAAAGCCAACCTAAATTAAAATGTAGCATTAATTTAGATGCTACCACTCCAAAAAAATAATACCAATATACTAAAATAACATTTAAAACTTTGGCGAACCAGGACAAATAGGGAAGGGGGAAAATCCCAGCCCGCCAAATACTTTTAGCCACTTCTTTTTGTCTGCTTGGATTGATCTTTTTGGTGTGATTCATTCGAAGAACTCCCTATTTGCTTAAAAATAGTTAATTAAAATAGTATTGTCAAGGGATTTATGTTGCCTTTTCATTATCAAAAAAACAGGCACATGCAAAGTAATACGCGTCCTTGTCTTTATCATATTTAAAATTAGTTCCACATATACGACAATATTTGTCTGCATTTTTAATTATCTCCCTATGTGTTACCCATTTTGAGACTTTACTCTGAGCAGATTTCCCCCGTTCAATTATATTTAATGCCTTTATTAAATAATTATCAGCTGCATACATCTTGTGTTCAACCGCCATTTTTTTAAGTATACAGAGTTGATCATATAGAGATCTTTGCTTGTGTACTCCAAGAAACTTAAGGGCACGGTATTCACGCATCATTGATAATAATTCGGCATTGCTTCCTAGATCATCAAACCTTGAATCCGGTGTAGGCATTTCTGCAAGTATTTTTTTAGCTGTGCGCTCAATGTCTTCGATTGTTCTGTATGTGTGCATTACTGTATGTTTTAAATTGCTAAAATCTAAGTCCGGCAAAGGCGTGTTTTCAATAACATGCCTGAATATCTGTTTCTTTTCTTTTTTTGTTAATTTTCTATTCCCAATATTTACAGTGCTTGTGGCCGTGGGAAATACTTTATAACCCTTTATTTCTCCTCTCACCCATACTACCTCGCCGTGTCTGCGTACTTCCACTACATCAAGATCTTTATCAATTGGATTTTCAAGGCTTTCATTGTATGACCCGATATAAATTTGATCTTTTACATTCATTATTCTTGAATCATACCATTTATACCATCTTCCATTACGCAAAACAACAACATCAAACTGTTTAAATTTAAATTTATTCATAACGCCCTCCTTTTATTGCCTTATAATAGGTCTATCAAAAACCAGAAAACTTATTTCCGTTGTTTCGTCAACTGTTTTATAATCATACAGCAAACCATTGACATAGAGTTCGAGATTTATAGTTTCATTTTTTGATTCAAAATAAAACTCATAAACAGCCCATTCGTGATTTAGTTCATCTGTTTGGTATTCCTTGAATTCTGATTTACATTCTATTCCATCGGCAAAAATAGAAAACTCGTTTGGAACTTCGTCATGGAAAAATATCAACCCTTCAAATTTATTTGTCGAATCAATAACATGACTACATGCAAAAAAACATAATGCAATAATAAAAAATAGCTTTTTCATTTTATTCTCCTTTAATGTATTCCACTATATCACTTGATCTATATATCACCGTATCTTGTCCGAAGCTCGTAAACCCTGTTCTACAAGCATCAACCCACCAGTAAGAGGTGTCTGGTACGGAAAGAAAAATTGTATTTGTGGTATCCATTGTAGCAAACTGTTCTTCTGTTCCATGCCAACTATAATGGATCTGATAGTAATCAGCCAATTTTGATGGTTGCCATGATATTATAACTCCGTCAGAAATAACCTCAACCGGACTATAAAGGTCCAGTGTATCAATCTCACCTTGATAGTAATTAAATTTTATAGGATAATTACAATAAAATCCAATCTCGTAGTCATGGGGTTCAATCTGATAATCGATAACCAACCCCTGCCCTTTGTGCCAGTCAAGAGCAATAGATACAACCGGATCTACTTGTCCATCGTTATTTTCTTGCATAGGATTAAAAATAGCACTTGATACATGGCTATCATACTTAGATGCAATAGAATCATCTGGCAAAACTACATGGTCGAATGCTCCATTTATCGCTGTCAATGCTATTTCGCTTATCTGTCCAATCGTATTTAACATATATAATCTATAAAAATTATGCTCTAACGGAACTATGACTCCGAAAAGTGTATCCGGCATTAAGACTTTTTGAGTATCAAGAATAGTAATGTGGATTGGCGTTAAAAGCGAGTCTATAATGCCGACAACATCAAACTTGGTTAATTGTTTAATGCCTGAAATCTGAGACGTATGAACATTTGTAATTCCATATAAATTGACAACATCGCTTTTGAGTTCTACCAACGTAGAATCAATCATGTGCTGTACTTCATATCGATTCATTCCAATCTTTTCAATCGTTGTTGTACTTGGATTGCATGACATCAACACCCAAATTCCGACAAGACCCGTGGTGATGCCTTTCTTAACCCTTCTAGTATTTTGCTCCATCCTATGCACTCCTTCCATAATTTACCATCGACAATTACTTTAAAACAATCCACTCTTTTCGATTTATAGCATTCAAAAACGTGTGTAACTGGTTCGCCAGAGTCATAATCTGTATATGTCAAAACTCTTCTTTTCTGTGGCAAAATTTTAGGATAATCACTAATATCCGATTCAATTCTTAGTCTTTCTTTTGCTTTATTCATTTTTATAGATTGTTTTTTATGCATTTATATATTCCATCCTTGCAAGGGTTGTATAAACCTATGTTATGAAGATCGCATATTTATGGTTTAATAAATTCCCCAAACGCCCAAATTGCAAAAGAAATTAATCCCGCCATAGCCCATAAGCTGCCCATTACGCCCGCGCAATGCCATAGAAATGTTTTTTTATCTTGCGTTAAATTTGCAACATAACTCATAATACTAAGTAAAATACAACCAATTGCCGCTTGATAATACATATCCACCCACCTTTCGTTTTTATGTTACTCATTCAAAGTTTCAGCGGCCCACCCACTTTCCCAGCTCAACCGCCGCAAGAAGTCGTTTAAGCGACTTCATAACCATGTAATCGAGCGGACGAAAATACGCGCCGCTCATTACCGCCGTTAATTGTCAAGAAAATTCTACCCCGTTTTCGTGTAGTATCGACTCTAAACTCATTCGCCTACGTGCAAGCTTTTCACGTATTTCATAAAATTTCTGTTCTTCTAGTTTAAAATTATGATCGCGGCAAAAGCCTATTTTCAACCAAACCTCTTCTTCTTCACTGTGCCATTCTTTAATCAATCCGGCTATGCCACTCCACCCAGAATTTTCTTGAACCGTTTTTTCTGCATCATCTGTGTTACAAATACAATGAATAAGACCGCAATTAATACACCTTTCCATAATTCCTCCAATAAAATTCTCAATTAACAATTTGCTGCACGGGACAAAAGCCCCGTACCCAACTCTGCCCACTTTTGCCCGTGAGCATGGGCGTTATACAACAGATGCACATGATTTATGATCATCTATAAATTTCATCCAATAGCCAAGCCAATCCCAAGATCCGCATTTGTTACAATGTATTTTCCCGTTCAATGAAACGATATGTGGGTACTCATGATTTTTTTCACCTTCAATCTGTTTTATAACAACTGGCTGCAATGGATTTTGACCCAGCTCCGCCAATATCTCTCTTTCCCATCTGTCTGCCAGATTACAATCACTCTGGTCATTATGTCTAACATCTTCTATCATTCTCAGTAATATTTTGTTTAACTTATTATTCATAGTCTTTTCCTTTCACTATGCCCCGCCTCAAAACCAATGAGCCAGGCGTTATACCACTTCGTAATATGCCATAAACGAATTGCAACACTCTCCAGGTGATGGGATATTAAACGATGGGTGTTCAATCAACATCTCCCAACAATATCTTTCAAGACTGTAGGACGTTCCAATTATATTTGCGTCTTCTGGAATATTTGTGATTCTCATTTTACCTGTAATTAAAGCTATCATCATGTGTTGGCTAATCCGCAATATACTTCGTGGTATAACATCAGGCTCAACGAGGACGCGTTCCGCGTCCGGCGTTTCGCCATTCAGAGAGTGATTTTCAATATTCATTTAATTTTTCCTTTATTTTAAAACGCGCCTGTTAGCCAAACCATTAGCCACACACAAAATGCTACCCCAAAATAGATTCAAGAAAATAAATATCATGCGAAACCTCATCACATCTTTCAGGATATTTATTTTCTTCTTTGAGTTGCATAAGTATGTCCTTGTGGTGTTCAATTAAAAATTTAATATCCGTCTTTACAACTTCGGAACAAAGCCCATCCACCGCATTTTGAACCGTCTGCTGAGAAGATGCAGACTCACATAACCTGGTATTGCACTCGGATGAAACCCCGGCCCCGGCATCGTCCTTTAAATTCCCAAAACTTTCCAATACACAAATAACACCAAACGTATCTGTTATAATTTTATTTTTACTAATATACTCATCAACTTTCAAGGCTAATTCTTTTCTTTTACTAAATATCATCCTATACTCCCTTCCACCGTTTCACCGGTGAATACTTTCGTTATATTTATTCGCCAAGGTCAACATCATAACGAACACATAAAGCCTCTTCAACCGCCTTGTTTTTGTTATGTTCCATTTTCAAATGCTCAACTAAAATAGGTCGGAGGGAAAAAGAAACTTTAATCTTTTTGTCTTGGCTGGCTTTGCGTCCAGCCCCTGGTCGTTTTCCGCCTCTCATGCTACATATCCAAAGAGAATAAAGTAACACCATCACCATACCGATGATCTTTTTGAATTCGGTTATACTGGTCAATTTCCTTAACTGCTCTTTTTGACAATGTTGGCGCAACCGGCCTCCCCCAATTATATTCTTCTGTTTGAGTCATCAATTGAACACAGGCTCCATTGTCAAGGAATAAATCGTCTTTTGTAATTTCATATTCGTATTTTCCAACTTTGATCTTCATTTTCTTGTCCTCATTTTTATTTGTTTGGTCTCTCATAACACTATAAATATACATTATCCTTTGATTAAAGTCAAGTCTTTTTTCAACTATTTTTAATCAAGTAAATAAAAACAAGGGTTTAGGGGCGAAAAATATAACAAAATATTCGAGCGGACCTCAACCACGGCCCGGCACTGCCCCACCTTGAGGCAGCTCAATATCAACGTTATACAAAATTTAGCTACTCTACATAAAACTCATAATCTTCAGCAGAAGCACTCAAACAATCTTCACGTTGATCGAAATATCCCATAGATCCGGTTCTTGTCCCTATTTTTAGTATCCAACCCTTATCTTCATGCATAAGTATACTGTCAATTCTACTGCCATCACTGTCTTTTCTTTTTCCAAATATAAATTTCCCGGGTCCGATATTATTTAAGTTTATCGTATCTTTATCAATGTCCAAAATTACCTTTTTTTGTAAAATTTTAATATGATCTTCCTTGCTATGTCTAAACGTGTATGTCATATCAATCCTTTCCGGCGGTTTCTAACCGCTCATGTCAACGTTATTTTGACTTCCACCCATACACGGTCTGTCCATACTCAATTAAGCCTTCTTTTACAAAGGCCCCTCTTTCGTCTATCTTTAAAACTTTTCTCCACCCATTGCTTGTTTTAATTTTTTGTCCTACTTGAATACTTCTACCAAGGTTAAAAGTCATTGTCTTATTCTCCTATTTTTCCACCCGCAAAATAACAATTGGCTGAACGAGGATAAAAACCCTCACCCGGCCTTTTTCTTTTCGATCCATATTGCTATGCAACAAATTGCAAAAACTATAATAATTCCATAAATCATAACCACCCCGTTTTTACCTGTTAGCCATGACGTTATGTTTGCCTGTTGGTCAATAGTGCATCAATAGTTTCTTGATCTTTGAGTTCGTGTAACTGAATTGCCCACCACACATCATTTGTTGTTTCATCTCCGGTTTGCATTTGCTCCAATAGGCAGTCCCTACAAATGCGAGGTTGTTTTATTTTATTAATTCGAACTGAGTTGCAAAGTTCTTTCTGTTGCCCACATTTCGCGCAAGTTGCAAAATTTTCCACTATAACCTCCCCGGCCAATAGGCCGTTTTCAATGATGCGCTGTCGCGCTGAAAACTAAACATAATATACACATGCAGCGGATGGCGAGAAGATGCCACACGCTGATGTAGGCGTTATGCGCCTCGAAAGCGGTCGAAGTCTTCCTTGTTTTTAAATTCACACCAGCCCAAAATAACCACTTGATTTATATTAGAATCAGAGTGTTTGGCCGCCAATTGTTTTAATTCGATATTTGAGGGGAATAATTCACTTTCAAACACCAAATTGCCATTTCCCTCTTTTGTTTTGCTAAAATATTTATAGTTAAATAAAAACCAGCGCGTAAGATTTTTCTGCACAGGATTTAAACCCGTGCTTTCGTCTTGGTTCTGCTCAACTTTTTTATCTGTGCTCATCTTTTTAAATCTCCTTGTTTAAACCTGTGAGAATGGGCGTTACCCACATGGCGGTTTTGGTAATGGCATCCAGTGGCTAACATTTTTTAAACATCCAGTAGAACCGCCGGGGCCAGTAATCGAAAAACATCCGAAAGAAAATGATGCAATTCTAACTTTATCAAGAAAAATTATATAAATATCTTCGTCTTCTGGCAATCCATCTTTTATCAACCGCCAGCCCTTCCCATCACCAGAAACCCCACCTGGGTAACAATTTTCTGCATGGGATTTAGCCTCGTATTCTTTTATTGCTGTTTCAAAGTCGGCAAAATCCATAAACCATTCACCACTATTGTCATCCCAAAGAGAATTGTGTTTATCAAATAATGCTTTTATTTCTTCCATCGTCTTTTCCTTTCTTCTAAGCCAAACCCATGAGAATGGCGTTATTTGTATTTTGCAAGGTCAATCTTTTGGCATGTTATATTTTTGGTATAAATCGACCGCTTGCTCTTTTGCCACTGCAATATCAGTTTTTAGGTCATAAAGGTCTCTACCAATTTTTGAATTAGAATCCTTGTCAAGCAAAGACAATACCCTCATACCAAGCATAAAGCCCTCTGCTCTTTGAAGTTTTTCAACGATACTTGTAATTTTGTCTTTATCTTCCATTTTTAAACTCCTATTTTTAGGTCGTAGGGCAAAAACAAATAACATCATAATCCACGGGATCGAAACCCCGTTCCGAACACCACCCCTTTCGACACGTGATCAGGGCGTTATGTGCCTATAATAGTATTTTCAGGCAAATCTAATTTTATGGCACTAATTATTTTTTCCCAATCCTCATCTTTTTCTATCCATTTCGGCCTTGTGAAATAAACAAGTGGTGCAGTCATTCCCTTTTGATTACCCCATATACCATAAGACTTGCAAATTCCCTTTATAGGCTTTGAGATCGAGTAACTTTCTAATTTCATTTCCAATCCTTTCTGGCGGCACATAACCACGTAATCGAGCGGACGAAAAAACGCGCCGCTCATTACTAACCGTTATATTTATTCGCCAAGGTCAACATCTAATTCCTTTTGTAGCAAATCTTGAATCAATTTGTTGTATTTGCCACGCTTGCGGGCCGCCTTCAAAATCCTTGGGTCAAGGCGAATTGTCACAGAAACTTTTGGATGTTCTTTTTTAGGTGCTGGCATTATAAATTATCCGATAAATCTGCAACATAACATTTAATATCATCTGTTAACATAATAACGTCCAAGTCTATGTCTGCATTTTGCACACATTGCAATTGTCTTAAAATGTAACCCAATTCAAATGCTGCACATACTGGGCTTTTTATAAGTTTTGCTTTTTCTATTTTTTCGTCGAACCAATCATTTTGTTGCTTTTCCATTTTCTTCTCCTTTATTATTTGTTTCCGTCACTACATTAATATAATGCCTTAAATTGTAATTGTCAAGACATTTATTAATTATTTTGGTCGTAGGGGCGGAAAATATAACAACAAAATGAACTCGGACTAAAAACCGCCCCAATCCATTCCCAGCCTTTTTAGCCGGTTATTTTGGGCATTACCAACACAGAAAACGCTACTATAATAAATCGTGTATTCTCTTGCAATTTTTACATTCAAATGTCAGCGCACAAATACCACATTGCCAATCATTATTGCAAATATTTGAAATATCAGTACTTGAACACCCAGGGCATGTTACCTTATAGGCTGACTCTGCATTTTCAGGCCCCTCACCAAGAGACTGCCCAACCTTGGTAACAACTGGCTGCACAGCGGATTTTGCCATGGCCTCCCCATAATATATACAGTCTTGGCAAATAGGTGTCTGCACCATTTTTCTATGAGCACACGTATTGCATGGCTCTTTAAATTGGAGCCAATTATGCTTAATATAATTATCTTTTAAATGATTGTCTTCCATCTTTATATCCTTTCTTGCTATTACCCGCTTGCTAAACTTAGCTCTGGGAACAGCAAAATTCCTCAATCTAAATCCAGAAATCTGTTTTTGTCCTTCTTTTCTATAATGCTCGAATGGATATGGGATTGCGTGGTTGTTTTTGATACAACCGCGGACACGCTGCAAATTGCCTAGCAATATTATAATGTCTTTCTTTTCATCGATTTCCTCGCCATATAGATCTTTCATTTTATGCTCCCCAAATCATAAAAACTGTTTTTTTTTATTGCTGTTTTTATTCATAAAATCTTGCACAACTAGAATCGTAATTTAAATGAGCTGTTCCTATAGGGCAGTTTCTTTGTTTTGCAATTACATAATACCACCTAATCTATTTTCAATATTTCTAATTTCTTGCGATAAAAGTCTTTTTATGTTTGAGTCTGTTGATTTTTTAAATTGAGCTTTTAATTTTTCAAGCCTCTCGTTTGCTTTGATTTTCCATTCAGGCATAGAAACAGTTTTTTCTGGCACATCGACCATATTTTCAATTGCCTTTAAATCTTCATCGTGTTTTTTGCGTTCTCTAGCTGCTCTTAATTCATGGCTATTGTTTACAATTACAGTACATAAATATTTTGTAACTTCTAATTGATTATACATAAGACTTCTTACCTTTTTTTCTGCTTCTGGCGTTAGGTTTTCAATACATTTTAATATTATTTCTTCATCTGGTTCAAGTTTTCCAATTCTTAATACTTTTCGTTTCATAAGATTGCCAGTAAATTGATACCAATTGCATGGCCTTTCACCAAATTTGTTAATAAGAGTTTTGGCTATATTAGATTGTATTTCACGATTTATCATTTTAATTGTTGTCGTTTGAATTTGTTCTGTTGTTCGTTCATAAATAAAACCTATTTTTAATCAACTGAAACGTAGCTATTTATCCATAATGGATCTAAATCCATATCAACCATTGGATTATCACCAGAACATGATCCCAATAATCCAACCTGAAACGAAACCCAATCTTCAATCTGTTGGTTTGTTGCGTTATCAGGAACATCAATTTCAAGCCTTATTTCTACTTTTTTTAACATTATTTTTTCTCCTTTAATTTTTTTGAGCTTGCTCAAATACTTTAAATATCTTTTTATTTAAAGTATTTGTTCTTTTATTAATTTACTTTCTTTTACTTTCCTTTGTATAGTTAATGTTAACATTAACCTAGTTTTTGAGTGAAAAAATGCTCTTTTTTTGTGTTTTTGCATCCATAAATCTTTTTAATACCTTTTCGTAAGTCGGCAAAACATCTTTTCGTCTTTTATAGGCATCTTCTATTTCATCAACGAATCCTTGACTATAAACAACTCTATATTTTTCCCAAAGTGTTTTATCAATTGCATCACAATCTATAAGAGTTGACATTAAATTTTCAAGTTTTTCTTTTGTTATATGTGTTTTAGATAAAAAAAAATTAAAATCTTTTGGTAATGATAAATCAAGCACATGCTGATGTTTTTTTGCTAAAAACTCCCAAAGTTTAAAAAAAAACGCATATCCTTCGTTTCCATATAATCCATCTATTGTTTCAACTGTTTGCTTCCAGTTTGCATAATGAGGGAAATAATCAACAGTAGCCTTTGTAGGTCTTGCCATTATGGATTCCTAAATAAATGTTAAGATAAATAATATGCGTTATTAGAATGCGCATCCCTCTATGTAATATTAATACACTTTTTGCTTTTCGATATTAAGACTGACTTGTATATTATACCCGTTCTTTACATTTTCAACCATTGAGTGAACCATGTGTCCAGCAATGTTGTCAGCATTTTTTGTTAATACTTTTTTGAGAGAATCTTTAATCTTGTCTTTGTTCTCATCAACCCACTCTTGCAAGGCTACTTTTGCTTGCTCTTGAATAGCCTTGCGTGAAACGATTTCGATAAAGTCATATTTATTGTCGCCATTGTAATTGCTGACATTCCCGGATTCATTTACTTTCTGTTTCATTGCAATGGAAATAATCGAATCCATAAGTTCAGGCATTTTATCAAGCTCTCGGATTATCGCTGTTTGGATTTGTTTATTTAACACATCGGTTATAACCGTATTATCAACATTCATTGATATTAAAGCGTCTTTTCCCATTTTAAATTCTCCTTTTATAAAATAAGAAACCCCGCATCGCCTGGTAGGGCAAAGATACGGGGTTTCGAGTTATCGATAACTATCTAAATGTCATTTTAAACCCTACCAGGCTACATCAAAAATATAAACATTACTATTGCAAATGTCAAGAAAAAATTCAATTCAAACACAATATTTTGTCAGTTAAATAATATTCATTTGTAGTATTAAAATCGTTGGTTATTTGACATTCAATTAAATAGATAAAACCGAAATCTAGCCGTCTCTTATCTATGGATTTTGGTGTTATTGTTACGTTTGAAATTTTTGTTTTCAAAATAACCTCAATTGCGATCGCTCTCGTTCTATTCTTTTGCACGCATCTTCATAATGATCTGGACAGATTTCAAATCCAATATATTCAAAGTTTTCTTTTTCACAAGCAATTAAGCTACTACCAGATCCTACGTGGGTATCAAGTATCTTCCATTCTATATTTGTATATTTTCTTAAAATCGATCGGTATAAGTTAACTGGTTTTTGGAATGGATGTATCCTTTTTTCTTTGTTTTTCATATCCTCCTGCAACATACCATTCCATAAATATCTAATAATTCTAACCCCTTTAAAAAAAGAAGACGACGCTATTTCACAATTTGAAAACGAGGAGCAATCATTTTTTTTATCCCAAACAATCCGTCCACATATCATATTAGAAAAACTAAAATAATTTATTCCCCATATTATTTGATGTTTTGAAACCCTACAAAGTTCATTATAATAATCTGTTGATACGGTCTTTTGTTTCGATAGTTTTTTTGCAGCTTTAACATGATTTCTTTTTATACCTTTTGATTCTTCGCTTCCTGGGCAAAGATATGATTCCGGTAAATCATAAACCGGATCAACAATAGCCAAATCCACAAAGTTATCTGGCATTTCTTTCATACCTTCCATGCAATCACCGAGTATAAAGCTATTAAAAGGTTTTCCTGAATCTATCCATTCTTGTATATTCATTATTACTTTTTATATTTTAATTGATCCCTGTTCTTGGTTAATTCCAGAATTATACATTCAGCGTGTTCAACTGTCTTTTTTAAAATTTCTATTAACCATTTAGGCTGCCTCTTTAGAGTTAATAAATGAACAATCGCACATTTTGAATTGTTTCTTATTCCAGAAGCCTTTGCAATTAGAATATTTCTTCTGAGATATTCTTCTGTGTTTTTTTCTTCTACAATAATTTTGCCGCTTGCGTCTTTAATATCCATTGATTATTTCTCCTTCTGTAGCCTATCGATGGACACATTAATTATTTCTCCATTAAACCATAATATTGTTTGGTGTTTGGATATTAGTTCCTTTTGGTCGCCACAAATGCAAACAATACAAATGATTATTGACATACTCTGATTTTTTGGGATGTATCTGAATAACGACATCTTCATCATCCCAAAATTGTTCTTTTACAAATTGCATAATTTCCCAGGACGGAGTTCTTTTTCTGTTAATGGTAACAGATACGTGTTCCCACCCAAGTCCATCTGATGCAATGCAAAAAATTTCATAGCATTCAAATGAAAAAATAAAACACCCATTATTTCCATATAATTCATTAGATATTAATCCATTTGGTGGATTTTTAAGTCTATTTTTTTCTTGGACTTTAAACATCCGATAGCTCCGTTTTTAATTTTTCACGCCACTCGTTATTTATTATCATTCAATTTATAAATGGCAGATATTAAATTGGCAAAATTTTTAGCATGTGGCCCATTTATTTGAGCTATAAGAGTTCCAATATTTTCGAGTTCAAAAACATTCACAAAATGATTTCCTTCTTCCGACCAAAAGCTATAACGCTTAAAAACGTCTGGTATTAATTTTATGGTTTCGTTTACTGAAAACAAAAACTCTAAAATGTCCTCAAGTTCGTCTTCGGTGTCGGGAGAATCAATCTGAGCTTTTCTGATTGCCTTAATATATTTATCCATTTAAAAACTCCTTATCTGGGTTTTTTATTTCATGCCAAATACTCATTTTTAAAATATGCAGGGCCAGGGTTGCTATCCCTGTCCGCCTTATTCAAAACGCTTTGCGAATCAAACAAGGTTGCGAATAGCGATTTCGCGGTGTGTCAAACCCTGCATTTTTAAAAATCCTCAATCATTTTATGCTTAATTCATCCTTAATTTTTTCACGCCACTCGTTATTAGATAAATCATTTTCTATAAGATAATCTTTTAATGTTACAAGTTCCATTTCTTTTATGTGGGAATATTTGATGATTCCTATTTTCAGAGCAACTTCTTCACGGCCTTTTATGGTATCTGCGTATTTATGACAGTTATTTCCAGTCTCTCTTGGTGAACATACGGGAACGCCATTCATCCAATCCCAAAAAAGAACCTTCACACTTCTATGAACTATATGATGGCATTCGAGTGGTCCATGTCCACCGCAAATAATACATTTATTTCCGTATTCTTTTAAAACGCGATCGCGCCAAAGTTTTGAGAGAGTTGAGTCACTAAGACCTTTTTTGTGTTTGCGTTTCTTTGTTTTTTTAGGTACTGGATGAATTGTCATTTTTATACCTTTCTATATCCCACATTGGAACATAAATAGCATCTTTTTCAACACATTTTGGACAACAAATATCTTTCATTTTTTCTGTAATAATGCAATCAGTTTTTTTGCCTACAAAACCACAACATGGGCATTCATAATTTATACTATTTGCCATAATTCACCATGCATATTAACAAAATCACAATGTCTTTTTATTGGTTTATTGAATACCATTTAATATCTTTATGAACTGGAAATCCTGATTTGTCAGAGTAAAAAGCATCGATTTAAATCTTCTGGCTTTTTCTGACATTGTGTCCCAAGTTGTTCATTCGTTCATCCATACGAGCTAGCATTCTTTTGTAACCTTGAATATTTTTTAATTCGCGGCGAACTGCAACAAGCCTTTTTTTATATTCTTTGACTTGAATTCGGACCCATGCTTCACGGTCTTTATCATGAGGGAATGTCCCTATTTTTTCAAGGCTTTTAATTCTTGCATTATCTGATTCATCTGTATACCATTCATACATCACATCTCGTAATGCATCAATCATTAACGCTAAATCAGAAAGAGTTTTATCATCCTTACAGATCCGTATTTGAATGTCTTCAATTATTGCAAGCTCTATTGGATCGCCAGAAACCTCATAAATGCCATCGTCTATTTCAATTTGTTCTAAGGTGTCACAAATAGCAGCAAATTCATTATCCCAACCATCCAACGTTAAAGGTGCCTGTACTTTTAACATTTTATTTCTCCAAAGTCTACAAATATTTTCATTTATTATCTCATAATTTTTCAAGCCCTAATTGTTCAGGGTCTAAATAAAACACAGGGCCTCTAAAACCACAAGGACACCATATACTGTAAATGTCTTCATAGCCTTCAGGACCGTGTAACTCATGGCCACATTCTTTTTCAATATATGAATAAGGGCAGTTATATTTTGAATAATCTGCTTGATTTTTTAAGCTCATATATACCCCTTTTATCATTTTCACCTCCAAAGCTTTAAATCATATCTTTGATTCTCAGGTATCCATCTTTATTAATAGTGCTATATTCTAAATTCATTTTTTTGCTCATATTCATTTTGAGATAATATAAATCATTTCTCAATTCAGAAAGGAGTCGTGTTTCTACATATACGTCATTTGTTATTCTATTATTATGTATTTTATATTTTAATTCCTTAAGTGCTATATCGAAAACAGATATTAAATTATCCAAGTCTTCGACAAACCAAAATTGATCATCTTTCAAATGGTCTCTCGCGTATTCAAACGCTTCTTTTTTTAAATCCTTAATTTTCATTTTCTCCTCTCAAAATACTTCTCAAATTCTGGATGTCGTTCCAAAATATAATCCCGCATTAATCCCAAATGAGAATTGTCAATTTTCTTTGAATGATACGCTCTCAATAAATTGGGGATAGTTGACACTGCTATTTTTGGAGCGTTTTCAAAATCATTTAAATATTTTAAATACAAAGTTTCGAAATCTTTATTTCTATCAAGCCAATCTGAGAAGGCCTCGTCTTTCTGGCGGCGCTTCTTTTTCTTATTTTTATAGGCATGAAATTTATCTGTTTTATATTTGTTGAAAAGGGTTTTGTGCCGATTGTTACAATCTAACCTATCGATGCATTCTTTTAGACACCAATGACAAATGTGTTTTCCAGGATGCTTTTTCATGTTTGATCCTTTCTGCTTAAATCTCGTTTTTGCCGCCAAACAAGGGTATTTTACCTTTCAAATTTTTTAGGCAAGTAAAACATGCCTTTTTATTAAATCGCTTTAAATCCGCCCCGTACTGTTCAACTTTGACCCGCCAAGGTTCCGGTTGTTTGGTACGGGGCGTTGTCAACTTCAGGGGTTATTCCCTGATTTGTGGGACAGGCAGGATTCGAACCTGCATGACATATACTATCTGTTAGCAACCACCTCTAAGAGGGACAAACGTAAATATTTTCAGATAGCTTATAAGGTGCGCGACTTAACCCCTGTTTACGTTGCTTCTCCATTAGTCGATTTGTCACACCTTGTCTAGCCCGTTAAGCACAGCGTCTACCAATTCCACCACTGTCCCATATAGCGGCGGTCATAGCAGACCGCCTTTTGATTTTATTGCAGCAGGAGTTCGTTACGCTGCAATATATATTACTTTTTTATCAAAATGGGAGGTCATCGACTGGTTCTGGCTCGTTTTGCTCAGAATGGTCTTGATTGTTCGTACTTTCTGGCCGATTCCCACCACCCAGCATCTCGAGATCACTGGCAACCACTTCTGTAATATATCGTTTCACACCGTTTTGATCATCATAGGAACGGGTCTGCAGGCGGCCTTCGATATAAACATTGCTTCCCTTTTTGAGAAATTCTCCAATGATTTCAGCCAACTTTCCCCAAGCGACAATCCGATGCCAGTCTGTTTTTTCCTGTTGATTGCCATCTGAATCTTTCCATGATGCATTGGTCGCCAGATTAAAATTCACATTGGCTCTTCCTGATGATGTATACTTTAACTGTGGATCTGCGCCCAATCGACCAATCAACATGACACGGTTAAGTGTTCCTTTACTCATTTGATGCTCCTGCTTTTTTGAATTCATCCATTAAATAAATCACCAGAATTATTTTCAATTGTGTTTTTAGGTAATTGTTTTATTGATATTTCTTTTACTGATTCATCGGTAATGAGGCCATGAATTTTTGTTCCACTTTCAAAAAACAGTCTGACTTTTTCGAGAGAATCCTGTGATATATTTGGAACTAATCTCACAACAGGGAAAAGTGATTTACTGCCAGGCTTCTGAGATTTTACTTTTTCGACCGACAAATCAAAAGGGATATTTACAACAGTTCCGGCGCGCTCTAACACCTGATCAAAAACAGAAACTATCTGAGGTATTGAACTTTCAGTCCCCCTTGTTGAAAATTGCCATACACCCCAAACGCCCTTTATTGCAGGGATGATAAAGCGCAATGTAAGGATATGATACCACTCGCTTTTGGCTCTATTTGCAAGCGTTTCAATTAGGTCCTCATGTTCACTTTTATTTATATTAATATAATCTTGATCTTGTTCAGACCAGACACGGAAATTCTCTCCGTCTCCATCTGCGTACAATTTTGCGCCCTGCCTTAGCTCCATTCTTTCGTTGCATACTTCTTCAATGCTATCAGATGGGAATATGACAGTGATATTTTTAGGCTTATCACCGAATGATTTTTTGAACATCTCAGAGTAATGCCCGTCAGCAATGAAATAATCAAGAGACTGTGGAATATTTCCATTAAGTTTTCCACATCTAATTTTCCCAACTATGGGAATACGTGTTTGTGCCGTTTCTCTTTTTATTCTACCCTTCATTATTCCCCCGTTAAAAAGGTTTCTGGATCAAATATTTCAAAAACTTCATTTGTATCTGTTGACAAATCTACAACACAATCTTTGATCGTTGTTTTCTTTTTAGGCTTTAGGTTTGATTCGTCCATTTGAAATATTTTTAGATATTCAAACCATTTTTCTGATTCAATAGGTTGGTTTTTGAAATTATATGGTGAAACTGTTTTGCCAATTGGAAAACGATAATCTTTACAACCATAATTGTAAACAGTATCAATTTTCATTTCTTCAAAAGTATTATTCCAGAGATGCAGATATGCAGTCAATTGATAAACATGGTCATCATAAAACCCATTACGACCACTTTTGAAATCAACAAGGATTCTTTTCTTTTCATTTTTAATTGTTGCCATACAAATCAAATCCAATGTCCCAGAATATCCAAGACCGGCAAGTGTCATTTCAATTGCGATTGGTTCAATTGAATAATCTTTACACCAACGAATGAACCCGATTATATCTTGCTTTATTTTTAACGTCCACTCGTCAACATCTATTTCATACATATAAAAATCTTCTGTCTCTGAAAAATAAGAAATGCGTGAAATCATGGCCTCTTTCGAAATGTCAATTTTCTGACCTCTTAAAATTTCAGCAAATATAATATGCAAAAGAGTTCCGTATCCTGCCGCGATTCGCGCTTCTTTTTTTGATTGTTCCCACCCTAAATTTGAACGCCACATTTGAAGGCCGATAGGTGTTGGTGTAACAGCTTGTATAATTGTTGTAACGGATGGGAAATATTCAACCTTTCCGTCTACAATTTTAAGGTAAAATCTTCCTGAAGATGTATCAAGGCGCAACACTGGTTCTGGTTGTTCAATGATATAATTTTCATCAAGCCAAAATGCTTTTGCCTCTTCAATATTTATGTCAGATGTAATATGTGTCTTGATATCTTTTAACATTTCGTCGTTCATTATTCTCCCCTATTTTAATTTGTTGCGCTTCGGTTATTTTTCATGTCTATTGTTTAGAGACTACCAATATTGTGCTATTTTATTAGAGCGCAACCTATTTAATATTTAATGCTTTCTTTATCTTTCCTAATGGGAACGGTGAATCTATTTTGTGTTTGACTTTGTTGATTTGCCAGGTATAAATTTCATCTAGCAAATTGATGGCATCATAATATTTTGCACTTGTTTTTATTGATCGCCTAGATGACAAAATAGCCATCACCAACATGCCTAAAATACCAGCACAGATAAAAATCAAAATTAAAATAGCAGGATGAATTGTCATGATACACTCCTTTTCTGAAGGTCTTCAAGAACATCCTTAAAATGAGGCGATGGGATTGATATCCCCTTTTCCCATCTCCAAATTTGGAGAGGTTTACATCCCACACATTTAACCGCAAAGTCATGTAATGTCATGCCTCTACGATCCCTTTCTTCTCGAACTATTTTAGACCAGTTCATCTTCACTCCTAATTCCTGTTCCTAGTTTTTTACCAAAAATACATCCAAACTCTTGTTGAACGTGATTTTGAACCAATCCACTGGAACAGTTTTTTAGGCATTGCAAAAGACTTTTAATTTCGCTAGCTATCGCAAATTTACATTCATAACATTGACAAATCCTATCTTTCATTTTATTCTCCTTCATAAAATTCAAAACATTTCTCACATGCAACATTAGCAGGCTTGCTATTTAATGTTTTAACATCCCCGATCCATGAATGTTCATTTGGATCAATAGGATCACAATCGTGACAAGTCAATTCTTGTCCACAAATAGGGCAGACTCCGAAATATTCCCTTTCTATCAATCTTTGTGGATCTCCTGGATATATTGCCTTATCCCAATCTAAATGTATCATGTTTTCCTCTTTGCTTAACATCTATAGTATATTCAAAAGAATATTCAATGTCAAGCACTTTTTTGTTTTTAAAAGAAAATAAAAATTAATTAACCTGGTTTTTTGTTTCCAGAAAACGCATGGCAAGCTCTGTGGTTTTCTGGATTTTCCGCTTGCCATTTTCTAGACGGTTTATATGGCACACAGTCAATCCAAGTTCGTGTGCCAATTTTTCCTGAGACAATCCGAGTTTTTCACGGATCTCTTTGAATTCTTGTGGTGTCACTTTTTTATTCCTTTATTTTATAATGTTTCGATTTCTTTGTCACCAACCATAATTGTTACTACGGGCTCGCCTAACTGCGCGCCATCATCAATAATTTCGCGAGCAATTTTGCGCGCTTCATCTAATGTTTCTGCTTTTTGGTCTGCGATGTCATGTGGCTGCCATCCTGATCCGGGTTGCCATACTGCGGTTGTGAGTGTGTACTTTTTCATTTTATTCCTCCTTTTTTATATATTATTTCCCGCGCTGGTCGCCATCCAGCAATTCAATGCTATCCATTAAGTCATATATTGGAGATATTTCTAGCCATGTTCTCTCGCTATGGTGTTGACCATCAACCCATAAACAAGCCGAACCATTAAGCTCTCCACTGGAAAGTTCCGGCATCATAATAAGATGGACTTCAAATTTTTGATTGCCCTTGTATGATCTTACCGTCAAATTTAATTTATGCCATTTTTCAGCTTTGGTTCTGATGGCTTTTGTGAGTTCTACTCTGGTCATTTTATTCTCCTTTGTGTTTGTCTCTCTGACTAGTATAATATACATAGTCTAAATACAAATGTCAAGTCTTTTTTTCAAAAATAGCCTAAATAATGCACTTTTTTGATGCCTTAAGTCATTGTTTTTATTGGACGAACTGAAAATAATTTTAATCGATTGTTTTTTTATTTGACTTAAGTCAATATACTTTGTACAACTAAAATAAGATCCTTAAATTTTGAGCGTCTTAAATGGAGTTTTTTTATTAAGTTTAAACTATTAATTTTTATATAGTTAGTTTAAATTATATAAAACTGTTTAACAAAAAGGCGCGTTTGCAATAGCGCAAGATATACTAAAAAAGCACCGTTTTTCTGCTAAGTATTTATTTTTATTAGAGTTATAAAAATTAAAACGACGCGATTAGAGGCGTTTTAGGGCCTCCAAATTAAATCGGCCATATATTTATATACCTAAAGAAAAGCCCCGAGTCGCTTTGCGTCCCGAGGCTTTCGTCGAAGGGGAAAAAGGAGAGAGTTACTTTTTTTCAATCAATGTTGTTATCTCTGGTGATTTCGAAAGTGTTCTTAATCCCGCATAAATAGCTGTAAGCACAGTTACAATTTTTGCAGCTAGTTCCGCAGGTATTAAACCACTTACCGCACCAACAATGGCAATAATACTGGAAATTACCGAAAGCCAAAATTCTGTTGTTTTGATTCCTGCTTTCATTTTTTAGCCTTTCAAATTATTAATTATTGATTTAATCCATTCAAGCAACCATTGCCAAAATGAACTTTCTTTAACTTGATTTAAAGCTTTCTTATTTTTATTTAATGTATTGCCTAAAAGCTGTAATCCCCAACCTATCATGGGTCTTGCTTCTTTAACGGCCTCACCTGCAACCGTTAAGCCTGTTCCCATTTGGCCCTTATGTTTAGAAAGCCACAGTCCAAGCCTGTCTATTTTGCCGACTGAAAAGTCTTCCTTTATTTCCAACAATTTTTTTTCATCTGATTTAATACCGACATCAGAATCTTTTTGTTTTTTATCAACTCTCGGTTCTATAGAATCAAAATTAGGTTCTCGCATTTATTCCCCCTGTCCAAAAATCACCTGTTTGTAAATATAAAGCGCGTTCAAATATCTTGGCAATCCCTGCAATGTGTTCAGCTCTATCAGTTCCGTTTATACATCTTCTAGCATTGATATAATCTGTTTTAATTCCATCTATATAATGCTCTAATTTTTTCCCAGTGAACCGTCCATATTTAAAACCTTCAAGCATTATTTTCATTGCGTTTTTAGGCTCAAGGGCTAAATCAGGATTGTTTGCAAGATCAATTTTTAATAACATGCCAAACCGATTATAATTATCTTCCCATGTTATTTGTATAAACCCACGACCATAATAAGGATAATATCTAAAGTTCTCTTTGCGCCAATCTTCTGATTTCCAGAACGCCTCTTTGACGGGTTTAAAAGTATGGGCTGTCTCATGATAAGCCGTTGCGATCACATATGCTTTATGCTGGATTAAAGGCAACTCGTAATCATCACAGGCTTTTATAATTGCTGATATTGTGTCTTGTTTATTCAATTTTAAGAATTCCTTTTATAAACCAAACAAATCCACCACCAATCAATCCCATTAATCCAGATAAAGACGTATCAAAATTTTTGCGCTTTTCAAGCACCGTTATTCTTTTGTTTAATGATCTAAATACTAACCAATCCCGATCTTCTGGTGGCATTCGCTTGAAGACCTCTTCTGTAATCTCAATATTCCCATTTTCAGCCATAGCTAGATCCCTGTCTTTGTTATTCTTTATTTTTCACACTATCAGTAGGTTTTTCTGTTCTAATATTAGAAATGCAAGAATTAAACTGGTTTGATATTTGCGCTCTAAAAGAATCAAACGAAAAAGACTTTTTTCCCTCAAACTCTTCATTCTGAAACGCAAATATCATATTTATAATATTTGCCTGACACTGACCGATTTCTTGTATTATTTTTTCATTTTCCATCACATTCATCCTTTAAACATCTAAATCAATTATTATTCCACCAACAACTTGTATCAAATTTGCAGACCCATCATAAAATGTTCCTGTAACTCCGGCACCAGAAACAGAAACAAAACCAGCCTCAGCAGAAACAGTACCTTTTGTTGTTAGACCATTTGCCCTTAGATATGTAAAATAAGTTGGTGAAGCAGCATCTTGCAAATAAATACCAGGACTCCCAGCAATATCAGGATCTAATAAAAAATATTTATATGATGAAGTATATGCCTCTATTGCATCATCTGTCGCATTTATCACAACCCTTTGACCACTTGAAGCGGTCTGTATAGTTCTTCCTGTCAACGTTCCTGCACTTATATCATCAGCATTTATTGATCCTCTTACCGTTAAAGTTGTACCATTCCATGACATATAATTTGACGCATCGCCGCCAAAATAAAAGTTGCCATTATTTTGAATATAAACTTTCCACGTAGATCCGTTGTAATATCCCATATAATTATAATTTAACTTAAGCCCTGCACTACTTACTGCTGTAAAGCTAGAAGAAGGAGCAACACCACCTTGTACATAGCCTGTTGCATAAATAGCGGCTGCAACCCTGCCATCTGTTAATTCTATTGGCCTACTTGAAACTTGTGTACTCCAACTTGCACTACTAGCTGTCGCCAAAGCTCCTTGTCCTGCTATTCCAGCAGCAGTATTTGAAGCCGTCACATCTGCACCTGGTGCAATACCAGAAAGCTTAGTTCCTTCGGTACTGTTTATGTCCGATAACTGAGTCGGAGCATCTGAAAAATTAGAATATCCAGATGCAGAACCTATCACCAAAGAACCACTGTCAAGATCAAAATACGTCAATCCGTCATGGCTCTGGATTTTCCCAGTAGTTATAAATGCACCATTTATGTAAGTTTGACCATAGGTAAGATTTATTCCACGCACTCCATCAATCGCAGAATGTATTACTCCAATTAAAAAATAATAATAAGTAGCGTCCTCATCAAACTCTTTGTCGTCTTGAGAGAAATCTATTTTGTTTTCAGCACTTGTATAGTTTGTTTTGTGACACTTAGCATATATAAAATATGCTCCGGCTGAAAGTGCGTTAGATTCATAATATGTATTTACATTAAGTGTCCAAGTCCCTATTGAATCCATGTCATCGTTATCAATTGCCAAATGATAAAGAGTACCGCCGCTTGCGGTTACATGGTCAGGATCACCTATATAATTAGGCTGAATAGTTACTCCGGAAAGCTGAAACTGGACAGACCTTGCAGCACCTACCGATAACATGCTTGTCTCTATAGACAATGGTTTTATTTTTTCAGGATCATAATACCCATCAGTATCAAACACCAAACTTTTGAGTTCTTCAAGCCACAAATATCTCAGTCTTACGTTATTATTAATTGCTTTTACGTCTTGAAAAGTTTTCTTGATTTTGTTTGTTGTTTTTTCTGCTTCCGCATAAAGCCTTTCAATTAAACTTTTGTTTACAACATTAGAAAGCTCGAACGTATATTTATATTCATTACATAAGCATTGAGTCAATGAAACTATTCTAGGTGATGTATTTGCTCCAAGATCATCATCATTTATTGTTACATAATCACCAAGAGTCAAAGAAATTGAGTTATCTTTGAAATATTTCCAATCAGGTATTAGACTGTAATTTACTTTTGGTTCATCGTTGTCTTCTAAATAAGTTTGCGCCTCTGATAAAAGCTGATCTTCAGCGGCGGTTATATAAGTAGTCGGCATTTGTATGCCAATAAATGTATATTGATCACCAGCCTGAATAACCTGTGTTGTATTTGGAATGTTGCCAACATCAGGATCATTATATTGTATTAAATTTATACAGTGAGTCGTATGGATGTAGCTTAAAACTTCAAGTTCATAACCGGCAATGTTTCCGTCTTCAAAATGTACTTTGGCATTTGTTCCGCCAATCAAATAGCTGTTAACATTAAAATCTATTGAATCGTCTCTAAATTGCAAAAGGCCTGAAACGGTCGTTATTGTTGCTGTTCTATGTGGGTAGATATGGTCAAATATTTCAGTATGTTCAATCGTTCCATAGGTTGACTTGTTTGATTCAATATAATTAACGCCACCTGTTTCAAACTTCAGTCTTTGCGATCCAGACCGATAGGTGCTATCTAAATTTCTGTCAGAACCCAAAGCATAAAGGCGCGTTATTATATTTTCATTGGTTACGCTTTTTCTTTCAATCTGTATTAAGCCTTTGTTTCTGCCATACTGAAAAGTCAATCCTGAATCAGAGCCTATTTTATCAGTGAATGAAATTTCTTTAGAATCAAAAGAAAACTCTCCACTATATTCATCAACCAATCTATGTAGAGCTTTTAGGCAGTTTTCACCTTCGAAATATAAAAGTTTGAAATTATCTTTCTGTGTTGCGTCAACGGTCCCTTTAGACCAACCAGAATAAACTCCGTTCATGCTGTCAACAATCAAATCAATAAACCCGTCAAGATTTGAGTTATAATAAAAATTTAACTTATTATTGGCATCTTGAAGTTGAACGTTTAAAAGTTTATATGAAATATGCTCAAAAATTACGGTGTGTTTATATTGTCTTGTTGATTGCTTTTGGATATTGGGATCAAGATTGACATAGAAGTATTCACCGCCGACAATAACGTAATCACCGATTAAAATGTCTTTTACTTCATCATACGTCTCTGAAAGCGTTACCGTGTTCTGGCCTAAAAGCTCTTTGTAAAGTTTCGTTTCTTCTGAGATATTAACCGTAATATTAACAGAGCCACCACGATAGATGTCTAAAGTATCTGTCATAAATCCATATTTCCGTTATACTGGTTATACAATAATTTTCTTTCTATTGCAGAAAGCTGTCTATCCCAAAGTTTTACATTATGCAAACGACCGTCAAACCATGAAGTCGATTTTCCTAAAACCAAATCAGAAACATCTATTGAAGTTGAAGTTGTTACAATTACCAAGTACCAAGTTGAGTTTGAAACGGCCTGACTTTCTGTATCGTTTAAATAAATAGTAGGTGATGAAAATCCAGTCGCCTGTAAATCGCCAGATCCGTCCAAAGTTAATAAGTGAGTTCCACCGTCAAGATCAATAATGTCTCTGGAAGTGTTGTCGTCAACATACATCCATAATGCGATTGTTTTAGCGTTTTTAGAAATATCACCAATCGTGACAAGGTCTTCAGTTCCATCAAATTCCATCGCACCGTTTGAAGTTGTTTTCCGATCAGTCGTATAATTGGTATTTGTTAAAACTCCATCATTGCCAAATTCTGATTGATCCGTTGCTGCAAGAGTGGAATTTAAAACCCAATGACCGATTAAGCCTTTCCATAAAGCGGGGCATGAACTTTCAGGTTCTCTGAAAACGAGTGTAAATGTGCCAAAGTTTTTTTTATCATTCCACGGTGTTACTCTGGTTAAAATTGATTCATCCCTATAATAAACCGAATACGTATTATAATCGTGTTTTAATATAAGTGAACCCAAACCGGCGGATTTCAATCCTGCTTTCAATACTTCAAGGCGGTTCAAAAAATTAGCCTTTGATGTATCGTGCATCGTACACCGAATATTGATATTGCGCGGTTCATATTTAATGTCATCAAAATCTGTGAATCCAGAAGCACCATGAGAGTCAGAAAAACTAACCTCTGTCGGCATTTTCCGTTGTGGAAAACTTAAATTCCCATCAATGGATTCAACTATTAAATTGTATGATGTTTCTAAATCAACACCGTTAAATGTGTATGGCATTATTTTGCCTTCATTTTATTTTTAATCCATTCAGGCGGATCTTCAAGTTTTAAATCTTTTATTTCATTTTTGATCTCGTCTCGTGTTTTGCGTCTGTAAAACTTTCCATCTTCATCGATCCTTACGGCCTCAGGGTCTTGTTTTTTTGATTGTGCTTCTGTAATTTCCGTTTCTTCTGAAAGTCGTTTTGTAATTTCTTTTTCCTTTTGTTCTGCATACCAATCTTTTTTGACAAGATCAATATGACCCTTTGCGTTTTTGCGTCTCAAGTTATAATCTGTAAAAGTTTCTTCTGTAAGTTGACCGGTTGCAATTGGTATCCAGAAAATCACACCTAAATAATGCTGAACTCTTTTGTCAATCATATCAATACCGGGTCCGTTTGTATAAAGCTCTTCAGGTGCATCAAGCGGGTGAGGGCTTATTTGTGTATCGGTACCTGCGTCATCTCTAAACCACAACTCGTTTGGGGTTGAACTCCCTACCCATATTTGACCATAAGCTGCTGTATCTGTATCTGCGGCGGCTTGTTCTTTTAAAGAAATTGCACCATCTGCCACAATTCTACGGGGTAAATTTTTAGGCGTTACGCCTGAATTGGTCCCATTGTTGCTAGCGGGGTTGGAATCTAACCACTGAGATGGCCCTATGCCACTGCCTTGAAGATCAAGAGTGGAGCCAAGTTGTGTAACGATAATATTTTTTAGATAAAACACATCGTCCCCACCGGCATCTTGAAACGATGTTGTTGCGCCATCAAGCGCGTACATCACAATATACGCATTCGTAGCCAAAAATATTTTTGTGACGCTTGTCCATGCGCCTACTGTTGATAACGTGGACGTAGTCCCTCCCCAATAGGTGCTGGGGAGCTGTATTCCATCAATGTTACTTTGCCCAGAGGGAATGTAGTATGAAAAAGTTATTTTGTAATATTTTCCCACCGTTTTGGTCGGACCCTTTTCGATGAAGTGTGTCCCACTAGTAGAATCCATCGTAAACCGAAAATTGTCATCCTGTCCATCAACTCCGTCGACATTTCCAGCAGCGGTTCCCCGTGTAGCACTTATTCCGTCAGCTCCTACGCTAAAATCACTTGTATACGTTGGTGTCTGACTCCCACCTTTATAAGCCGGATCGGTCTCGGCCATCCATGCAACAGATTGAGCTTGTGTTATTGCTAAATGATACATACGGAAATGAGACATTAAACCACCGAATGGTTTAGTTGTTCCTCCGGTTTCTGTTCCAAGTCTTAAAGCACCACCATTTGATAACGTTAAATTTGACCCAGATATGTCAACAGTGCCCTTTAGCACACCATTTTGATATAATGTTGCGTTTCCATCCCGATCACAAGTTAATATTATATACGACCAAACGCCTGCCTCTAGAATATTTTCACCAATAATTGCGGTTGCGTCTGCATTGTTGTCATCAAACCTTAACCAAATATCATTTGTTCGTTGTTCTAGTCCGTATCCAACACCACTATCTTCTTTATTGATAATAAATGCATTTGCTGTTGTAATTGAAGATGGTTTTATAAAAATAGATAGCGTAAAATCACCAGTTCCGAAATCCAAATTAGCATCGTCTGCAATTTCAATATAATCATTGACACCGTCAAAATACATTACAGGGCCTTTTTCTGCTGCTGTATCTATTTGATATTGACTGATTACGTATTTATTAGCATCTGCAACAACAACGCTCGAAGCCTCAACAACTCCTGAAGTTGTAGGCATTGAATAAGTTCCAACTATTTTTCCGCTTGAAACCTGAAGGGCTTTGCTGTCTGAAATTTCTGTAATATTCTCTCCATCCGCTCTAACAAGACCTTCACCGGATTTTTCGAATAAAAGATATTTATATCCATCTCTTATATCGACACCTTCGTCATAAATATTTCCGCTATGTCCGCCCATTTTATACCCCTAACTTAATTTAATTCCATAAAAAACTTCTGGTGCAACGTATATGTCTTCTGGATAATAATTTCCGTTTTCCGGCAATCCGTGCAAAGGCACCGGCCAGCGTAATTTTATATCAAATTTTAAAACTAACACATTCGACCGCCAAGGTGTTTCAATCTTTGCATTTATTGCGTCTCTATGATATACCATTAATAAATTTGCAATATCAGGGATAACAAGCTCATGCAAACCTGGTTCCGTAATTTTAGAGACCAATCCTGCAAAATTCAAATGAAGCCGTTCTTGTGTTGTTTCTCTTATTGCACATTTTAAAAGTATGTCTTTGGGCTCAACCCAAATATCAGTGGCATCCGTAAAAGCCGTCACACCTTCAGAGTTCACACCGAAGTCAACCTCAGTCGGGCCTTTGCGTGGAATTATATCAAAGAATCCAGACCCTTCCAAAACGTCAACATTAAATTCAGTTTTTAAATTTATGTCATCCCATGTATACATTATCCACCCACTGCTCTAAGATTGAGTTCATTAGATAATTTTGAATCTATGCTTTCAAGTCTTTTTAACATTAAAGGATTTGCCTTTGTGTGTTCAGCTATCATAATGTTTGATTCTGAAATTTCCATCAAAGTATTTGATATTACAGAAATACTATTTGTTGACTTTATGACGTTAACCTGAATATTCCCAAGTTGACCTGCTAAAAGTCCGGCGGTGTCTTCGGTGATGCTTGATATTGCGCCAGATAACCCAGACATTGCGTTGTCATTTTTAAAGAGATCCCCAAGACCAAGCCCTTTTGCTATTTCTCCAATATTCTTAAATGTATTCTCACCATCAGTTATTATTTTCATTAAAGTTTCTTTGAACCCGGCAAGCTTTTCAGGGCTTAAACTTCCAGAGGCAAGATCCTTTTTATTATCCACCATCCATTTTTTGACTGATTCCATAATAATTTCATCTTTAAATACATCGATAAGCATTGTTTTCATTGCCATTTCAAAGGTATCTGTAAAAATGTCAATTGCGTCTTTGCCTTCCATGATACCTTGAGTAATTGAGTCGGCAATATTATCACTTAAAGTATTAATGCTTTCGTCTAAAATAATATCGGATAAATCAATATTTAATGATTTTGCAAATTCAACTACTTTTTCCCATTCCTCCCCCATTGTTTCTGAAGCCGCCTGCCAATACTCTTTCATGACTTTAGCGTCTTCTTCTGTAAAGCCATCGGCATCCGCTGAAAGTTCTGCCCATTTATCATAAAACCCTTCTAATGCCTTTGTTACAATTGTGGCCTTAAAGGTATTGATAAGCTGGTTTTTCATAATATCATTAAAAGTTTTTGAGGACACTTTGGCACTTGAAAATCCATCTTCATAACCAGAGGCTATAGCATCCGCTATTTGTTCCGGTGTTGTACCTGTAAAATATTCTTTTAGTTTTTTAAATTGCTCAAATTCCAATTGCTCTAGTTCATCAAGTCTTTTATACGCATCATCAAGCAATTTTTTTGTTTCTTTTGCACCACCAGTCTGACCAAACGCATTTGCGAACAATAAAGCTGTTAACTTATAAATATCTATGTTTGTTTGTACTATTGCTTCTTTAGTTGCTTTATACTCAGCTAACATGGCACTATATTTTTCAGTTCCCATTGCACGATCTGTAGCAATAGACAGTTTTTCCATGTTTTTAGTTAGCTTTTCAACAGACTTATCAATTGCTTCCAGTGCTTTATTTGTTGAACTTGTTAAGGTTTTCATTATGCCAATAGAAGCACTAAATATCCCAACCATTCCCGTAAAGTCACCTGTCAGTGTTGTAGACAATTTAATATCTGAAATTCCTTTTACTATATTAGCAATACCTGAAACTACACTGCCAATTTCAGAATCAAATTCACTTATAAAACTACCTACCCTTTGAATCGCCGTTGCAAGTTCTTCAAGCTTTTTTCTTGAATTATCAAACTGTAATTGCACCGCCTTGTTAAGTTCACCAAAAACAACCTTGTATAATTCTGGATATTTATCTTTTACATAATCTGCAATTTCAGTTAATTTTTCAATCCAAGCCTTTAGCTCATCGGCATTCATTGACTTTGTGTCTTTGAGTAATTCAGAATTAAGCTTCTTTATATCGAATCCGAATCTTGTTTCTAAATCTTTCCGTTTATTAATAAGTTCTTGTTCTTCATTATACCTTTGTTCTGCAAGCTCTACTTTTTTAAGTTCTGTTTGTTCAGCAAGATCGAGTCTTTCAATTTCTGCCTGTTCTTGGTCTTCACCAAAACGTAGTTCAGCCTGTTCCCTTAATTGGGCGAATTCATCTCTAATAGCATCTTTTTGTTCTTCGAATGTTCTGTATTTTACAAGTATGTTATCATAATATTTACCAATATCTGTAGTGTCTTTATCTGCTGGTTCTGGTGGCCCTACAAAAGCAGGTGTTTTTTTACCACCACCGCCAGAAGGTGGCGGAGCTTTTGGTTTTATATTTTCAAGCGCGTTATTAACTTTTTTGACAAGATCTGGATAATCTTTTAATAGTTCTTTTAAATTATTAAGTCTCTCTTTGTATACTTCAACACCAAGCGACTTATCTTTAAATGATTTTTGCAAATTTGATATTTGCTGCTCGAATTGTTCTTTTTCTGAATCATTAAGACCGTCAACTGTCTTTTGTAGATTTTCGTATGCTATTCGTGCTGTTTCTATTTCAAGTGCTAACTGCTCATTTCCAAGAATTTCTTTTTGTGTCAAATTTAATCGTTTTGTCTGGTCAATCTCGAATTCTTTTGTATTAGCTCGAACACGATCAGTTAAAATTTTATATACTTCATCAGCAGATTTTCCAGATTCAATTAATGAATTATATTCTTGTCTTACTCCTTCGAAATCTGTTTTGCCCAACGCTTTGGCCCAATCTCTCATTAAATCATTTGGCCTAAACATTCTTTGCTGTATTCTGTAATTTCTTTCGTTTTCCTTTATTTTTTGTTGCTCTTCCTTTGTTAACGCATTACCACCACTAAAACTTTGCATTATGGGCGTTTCTGGATTAGTCGGACTAATCATGCCATAAACGAGAGATTCTAAAAATTCCTGTTTGAATTGTTTATATTTTTTGTAAGACGTTATGTCTTCTTCTCTTTTTTTAATTATTTCATCAAGCCTAGCAATTTCTTTTGAATTTTCATCTTCTTGTAATTCATTAAGTTTTTGTTGAGATAGAAGCATTTCATAGCTTGCTTTTGCAATGCTCGTTCTCATTTCTAATATTTTTTGATCTCTTCTCAATAAATCGTCTTTAACTATTGTCAATATCTCAATCGAACTTTTTTCTTGTTCAAATGCACTTACTAAAGATGGAATTGCAATAGATAAGGCCCTTGTAATTGATTCGAGTTCAACCGTCTCGTCTCTACTTAATTTTGTTTTTTTGCTTAGTTCTTCATACCTATCTGCCATGTCACTAATTTGCGACCTTCCTTGACTCATGGCGGATATAACATCTTCCCAATTATCAACAAATTCTTTTAATGTTCCCTTTGTACCATCTAAAATGCTATTCATGTTTCCAACTGCATCACCAACAACACGTAAAAGCTTATCACCCCACGGCTTAAACTTTGCAGTTAGGTTATTCATTAAAAGCTTGATTTGGTTAGTCGTGTCATCTGACATCTTCTTAACGGCTGCCCGATAACGATCCGTACCCTTTGACATCTCATCAAGAGTTTTTGTAAAGCCTTCACCTTCAATTGCTAAAGCACCGATTAACCCACGAACGTTCGGGAAGATTGCAGAAAGCTTTTCCATCTTGTCTTCATTGTTTCCTACTGCTTGCCACATTTGATCAAGAATGTATTTAAAGCCTTTAGATTTTAAAGTTGCTGCATCAAATTCAATCCCAAGCTCTTTAATAGTTTCTTTTGCTTGTTCTGAAGGTGATATAATAGCAGTAATGATCCCACGAATACCTGTAGTCATTATATCAATAGGAAGCTTTTTGACACCTTCTGCAATTGTAGCCATCATGTCATCGAAAGAACCACCAGCTTGCGCCCAAAGCCCTGCAACCATTGAAACGGCTGGTGCAAGCTCTTCCATCCTTGTTTTCCCGAGGCGAACTGTTGTAAACATCTTCGCGGCTATATTTTCGGCATTTCCGGCGGCTTCACCAAAAGCGTTCATCACATAAGTAATTCCATCAGCGGCGACTTGTGTGTCTGTAACTCCTGCAATTGCTAAATCAGCCGAAGTCCTGAGAATATCCATTGCCTGTGCGCCGTCATGACCAGCGGAAATAATCTGATACAATGCATCAGAAAGCCCCAAAGCACTTTCAGGTGTTGTCTGTGACATTCTTATCAATTCATCAGACATGCCTTCAAAGTCTTTTGTAACTGCGTCAGAAATTGTAGAGACTTCGGTCATGGAGTGTTCAAAGTCTTTGCTGAAATTATATGCCATCTTACTAATCTTGTGGAAGGCAATTCCAGCAGACAAAGCAATACCTGCAAAAACATCCATTGCAGAAATATTTTTCATCAATCCTGCAATGATGCCTTTGGCTCTATTCGCACCCATGTATAGCCCTTTTGTGTCAAGGGCGGTAGACCAATGAAGTCCTCTGTCGCCGGATACGCTCAAAACTTCCTCACTACGCTAATAGGATTAACTCCCCATTCTTTTTCTTTTATGATTCTTAGCAAAACTGTCCCTTTTTGCTTCCTTGCCTTTTTGTAGTTACAAATCAAAATCACATCATAGCAATCACGACCTATTCTTTTTTCATCGACATAACGCCACTTTAAAGGCTGTATGTCATCCAACATTGCTTCTAATGTTACAGCAGAGTCGTTCTGTCTTTTTAACCAGCTTTCCTGACAAAACTTTTTCATAGCCTTGTATTCTTTTCCACGCCAAGCCGCAAGGAAATTATATACAATTGTTTTTCTTAGTTGTTTTTCGTCCATATATTCATATCCCTATCGTCTTCATAATTATAAATATCCCATCTTAACATTAATCTTCCTTGATTTGCATAAATGCCTTCATTGAGATATTTCCCTGATTTATAAAGATCCCCTTGTTTATAGTAATAAGCAGAAATCCAATTGAAAACTCTTGCAATATTAAATTCCATATCAGACGTTCTCAAGGTTTTGTAAAAGTCATCTTCATCAACCTGTTTCTTGAATGCTTCGATCATTATTTCGGCGTATTCAACAGCTCTTTTCTGATCCTTGTTAACCCAATAAGCCCAAAGCAAAAATAAGAGGTCATCAACAACTGAAAATTCAGCCGCTTCTTTTTCTATCCTGCTAATGTTTTTTTCATCATCATTTAATACATACGCTTCCGCTAAAAGAATAAAGGTTTCAAGATACCCTTCCCATCCACGATGATATTTGCCTTCTGCTTTTACTTTTTTCATTTCAACAAGCCACTTTTCACCGAATTCAATAACCTTGTTTCTTTCCCCAAGTGGCTGATAGGTCTTACATAAATGATTTAAGGCGTGTGTGTCATGGGGATCTTTCTCATGCGCCTCTAAAAGAAGCGGCAAACTTCTTTCCGCTTTTTGCTTTATCAACTTTTCATTGTCTTTAAACATATATCCGTAATGATCAAACCGAATATCTAATTTTATATAAGGCCCTGAGTTGTCTTTGAGTTTATTATGAACTTTTTCTGTGAATTCTAAATTTCCATCTATTAAAGAAGTATTAAAAAGACGTGCCTGCCTAAATGGTTTTTTTAGTTTTAAATTTTTTTTATCTGGAAAATTATCAATCCAAACAAAGCCAACCCGATATTCTAGATAATTAGGATTTAAAACGGCATCTTTTAAATTATAAAGACTTCTCCAGTGGTCTTGTGCAAGTGACTCGTCCGCATCTAAATACAGAATCCACTCACCCTTTGCTTTTGCGAAGCTATAATTTCTGGCAGCCGAAAAGTCCCATGGATCAAATATTTTTGTATATACATTGTCAGTGTGTTTTTTTGCAACTTGAACCGTTCTGTCAGTTGATCCGGTATCAACTATAATCAATTCAGTCAATGGTTCAAGTGTTTCATCATCCTTCCAGTAAATCAAAGGCGCGAAAGAATCTAGACATCTTTCCAGATTTGCTTCCTCGTCTTTTACAATCATACAGATGCTTAATTTCATAATTTCCCCAATTCGTCTAAGCCTACTTCTGTGTATTCGCTTAACTTCTCATTCTCTTCTGGTTTTGGAATTGAAAGCATGTAGAGAATGAGATTTTTCCAACTCATTTCCCAGAGGACGTGATGTTCTGTCCATCTAAAGTATTTGATTGCGGAACCGATAACCCTCCAGGGATTGAATTTTCTCGAAACAGATTTATCCCCTGTATCGATTCCATAAGTGCTAAAAAACTTGAGTAATCCAATTGACGAATGATTAAAATGAATATTTTTAAAAGTTCTTGAGTTCCTTCACAGTTTTTTCTTAAAAAGTCGACCATTTCTTTTGATGGTGGTTCGTCTTTGTTTTCTATTCCCATTACTATACACTCTATCATTGACTGAGCGTATTTATCAACATCTCCGGCTATTTGTTTAATGCGTTTTTCGTTTTGAAGTCTATCAAGATATTCTTGCGAAGGAAGATCCATTTTGCAGACAAGACCTGAAATCTTAATCATTGCACCTGGACATATAGCGGGCACTAAAAAAGGAATCTCGTTTTTTTTTGAAATAATCTTTTCAACATCTAAAATTATTTCTGTTATATCACGGTCTTTTGTTTTTATGCCTTTGATGTTTTGTGCAATGTTTAAAAAGCCTGTTTTTGCACTATACAGGTCGGCATCTTCCAAAGTTTTTATCTTTTGAATATAATCACTTAATATATTAAGCCTGTCGGTAATAAAAATGACTTCTGGCTTCTGTAGTAATGTGTTTGCAATTTCTTGACTCATAATTCCCCTTTATCAATACCGGGCCGAATAGACCCGGTATTGTCAGTATGTTAATATGCTTTCCATGCACCTTGAGACAAGGGCATTGCCGGTTCCATTACATACCCGATATAATTAATTTGACCGGGCCGTGTCTTAGAAAGTGTAAGCTGGTCACTCTGTGTAAAATTAACGTTAAAAATATCAATCGTTCGCGCGGTGCCATCTTTGTCTTTTCCGATTGCACGAATGGCTTTCTGGTTGATTGTAGTTGCTGTTCTGGATGCTTCAAAAGTAGTACTTGTAGTAGTACCACCAGCGCCCAAGGCTAAATAAGCAGGACTTATATCGTGAATTGCAAATTCAACCCTTGCTTCGCCTTCACCAGTAGCAACACTAAACAAAGGAAACTTAGAAGTCTCCGAATAAGTGTGGGTAATGGTTGGAGCGTCCATAAAAAAACCAGCCGAGTCCTCAACGAACTTACCAGGTGCTATAGATGCCATAGTTGCAGGCATACCCGTAGCCGCTGTTCGTGCGTCTCCAATTGCAATGGAATCAAGCCGTGTAAGATATTTAGGCATGAGACCTCCTTTTTATGATCCAATTCTATAATTGACTCTTATCGATCCATAAGACATATCATCTTCATCAGGATCTTGAAAAATTTGTTGTCCAACTATGTCAAGTTCAAAAAACTCAGTTGTTCCGTGTCCTGCCTCGATCTTGGGAATAACCGCTGCCATAATTGCGTTTATTGATGTCTCGTCAGGTTTTCCGTTTGACAGGTTTTGAGCGTAACAATTAATATGCACAACCCCTGTCTGTGTTAAAGTGCCGCGCTCAAAAGATGTCGCTGGTTTTATCAGTAGAGCAGTCAAAACGATATTTTTCAACTTGTCATTTAAGGGCTTCTTATGTCTGTGAATTCTGCCATCCAAAAGAGAAGTTACAGCCGAAACATTCACAATCAGATAACACCTGTTTAAAATGTCTTCTATCGTTTTCATACTGAAAACCTTATATTGGCACCCAACTCTTTTTCAAAAGTTCTAATCAACTCTTCGGCGACTGGTGCGCTTCCTGTTATTACATCGTAACCTTTAGATTCAACAGCAGCGGCGTATTCCATACCAGCAAAGCCTATCAAAACCCAACCTTTATTATATTCTAAAGCAAGCTCTTGAATAATAGCTTTTGCGGCATTTTTACCGTCTTCGCTTCCTTTGAGATTCCGGTCTTTGACTTCACCATCTTTTAAAACAGCATAACCGATTGAACCTGTTAAAGCTCCGGTATCATCTTTATAGGTATGATTATCCCTTGCAGCATTAGCAAATGTTTCTCCGATACGTCCGAGTTCATGATAAATTTCCATCTCTTTTTCATGAGCCCAACGATCAACCTGCGCGCCGATTGCATTAATGGTAAACAAAGGATTTAAACTACCTTTAATCAACTTCGATCTCCGCGTGTTTTTGGAAATTGTGAAGCCCCACGATTTTTAAAGTTTCACCTTTGAAAGAAAATCCAACAAGCTGAGTTTTCCACGGAACATTGTAATTAATACGATCACGACAAATAACATCGTAAGCATATATCAATTCGCTACCGTTTTCAGTACGAGTAAATGCCGATGCTTTTGTTCTATTTGGTTGAACATTACAGCGTATGCTTGCAACGGTTGAAGTTGTTGTTTCTACAAAAACACCATAAGCATTATAAGTCCCAAGCGTTGCAAACCATGAAATAGTCGCTGTATGTGGATAACGTTTCACCTTAAAGCCCTTCCATTAATCCCGAAAGACACGGCTGATTGTTCAGGTGGTGTTAATCCATGTTTACGATAAAGATTTAACCTTGCAGTCAAGCACGCCTTAGCGTTCCATTTTTCAGATTGAGTGCCTTCTCTATACTCTGGCATTGCAGACATTAAGAGATAAATATCAGCGGCGCAAAGATCAAGATTCTGTTCTTGTCCAGCTGAATAATTATCGCCAGATGTAATTCCTGCATCAGTCAAAGACTTTGCCAAAAGATTTGCACTCAACCCATCAAATTCAGGGAATGACTGTAAGGCTTCTAAGTTAGTCATCGAGTCCGTCCGCTTCAGGGGTTCCAGTTGCATCAAAACGCCAACAGTAGTCACGGTTACCCCAGCTTGGGAATGCGTTGGTTTCGCCTTTTGTGATTTCCTGAACAGGATCAACTTCACCCCAACGAGAAATCAAAACACCGTCTTGTTTTTTCTGAATGATGTGTTTAGGCGGATTCAGTTCTTCTGCTAACGGGCCGAACAACATTTTGCCACATTGCAGCTCAGGAACGAACGTAACATAAGTTGATCCCCAAGGATCGGTTGAAGTTTGAACATGATTCTCATTTTCCAAATAAACGTAAGTATTAATCACAACCACTTGAGGCAATCCTTGCTGAACCAATGCTTGATTCAATTGTTTTAATGAAGGACGCCCTGCAAAAGTTGTCGGGGTATTTACAGTAAGGCCCCAAACCAAATTAGCACACTCATCACGAACAATCATCCGGTTAAAATTAGTGCTATTCATGATTGCGTATTTAGGTTGTGGAATACCTGCATCTCTTGCAGCGTCTACTATGTCACGGAAATCTGTAATCGGCATTGCAGTTGTGGAAGCGTTATCCCATGCACGTGTTGCTGTCGCGCTTTTTACTTTCCGTTTTCGAGCGGCAGGCAACTGATAATCAACTGCATCTGCTGTTACAATACCGGCTGAGTAAGTTTTGTTAAACGTTACTGTACTTGTTGCCAATATTTGACAGGCGATATAATCAAGCATCGCATGTACGCCAAGGTAACACGCTTTCACATCGTCAAAGATCATATCCAAAAGCGCGTTTTTGTCGCCCATTGTAGCTTTTGCAATATTGTACTGTAAGATGTCGTTTTCATCCATTTTCTTTTTCATACGAATTGCAGGAATTTTCCCGTTGTATTGGGAAATAACCTTGCGCGTTTTTTCTGGTGCCTCTGAATTGTAAGCGACAACATCAGCGGCAACGGGTGGTCCCTCTGTCCCGATCAGTGCCTTATAATCAAGAAAAGGCGTAGGCTTCGGAGCAAAAAAGGTTTTCCAAATCATACCGGGCCACGGATTCATAGTTAAATATGTTTCCAGTTTTGCCGGATTAATATCAGTTTTTAAAAGTTCATATTGTCCCATATTAGCCTCCTCTTATACGAACATAAAACGGTCAGTCATAGCCGTTTTCTGCACTGTGGTTATAGGATAAGGCATGAGACTTTCATCTACGTCTGCACGCGCAACAACACCAAAAGAGATATTCTGCAAGGTTGTATAATCTGCCTCTCGAACATCAATATTGTCTTTCAATAAATACTTTGGAAGATAAAGGTTGGTTGTAGCACCTGACGCTGTTGATTCATGCACAAAAGTATCTGCTGTTACTAATACGCCAAGAGCTGTATCAACAACAACTGTGACAGTATTAGTTTGTCGTGTTACGGCTGAAATCGTAGCACCTGTAGCACCACCAGCCACACCCAAAGCTTCACCGACAATAAATTCTGCCGGAGCTGCTAATTGATAATGCGTAACAGTCGCGCCACCGCTTCCAACGACTTTCGCTGTTTTAACTGGCTGATACATGCCAGCCGTGTTTGACAGTGCCAACATGGTTCCCTTTTTCAACTCTTTAGTTGTACCGGGAATTCTGTCAACTGCCAGAACGCCTCCACTTGGAATTTCAGACAATATTCTCAAAAATACTGGATCGTACCGAGATTCGGAAGAGGTCGTTATTTGCAATGAAGTATCCATTGTTCCTCCGTTATTCTGTCATTAAAATTGCATCCGATTTAACACTTTCACCCGTGTTAATCGATTTTAGATAGGCCTCGACTTCTGCCTCAGACGACTTGATCTCAGAGGTGCTCATAATTGGTTCAGTTGTGTTTTTGATTTCTTCATCCGCTTTTTTCTGCATCAAATCCGAAAAATCTTCACTGAACTGTTTGACTGATTCAGAAATTTCTTCTTCAGTCTCGCCGCTTATGTACTTAATATGCTTTGGATCAAGTTCCGCTGCTTTCAAAGCCTTCTCTTTCATTTGCTGTACAGTCTGTTGCTTTTTATCGCTTTCCAACGTCTCTACCTTCTGAACCAATGGGTTTACGATTTTTTCAAGCGCATCCTGTAGCTTCTTGTCAAAGTCGGTATCTTCTGGCGTTTTTTTATCGTCCGGTTTCTGTGTGTTCTCTGTCTTGTACTTTTCAGATAATTCCGCCTCGATTTCTTTTCTCAAAGTTCCTTCACGTGTTCTGATGGCTTGTGTCGTTCTCTGGTCAACTTCTTTCTGGACTCCAGACTCAACGCCTAACTGAATTTTTAAATCAATAACCGCATCTTCTATTTGTTCCACGGTGTCAACTTTGATCTTGTCGGTATGTTTTTCATCAATTCCGCGCTTTTTTAGTTCGGCCTTGATCTCTTTTTCAAAGCTCATTTTTTTTCTCCCGTTTTTGCCGTTTGCTATAATAGACACGTTGCTTCTCAGCCAATCTTTCAGCTTCTGCTTTTGCTATCATGTCACCCGGCACGTAAGTAAAACATTTACCTTGTCTGCCTGCTCTAAAACCTGGCATACCGTTTTTTCTACACTCACGGATTTGCATGTCTAACTTTCTCCAAATGATTTCTTATCGCTTGATGCTTAAAGCGTGCTTCTAAATCAGAAATCTTGAAATCAATATTTACCGTTAATCCGTTTTCTGTTTTGATTTCACATTTTTCAATGTTCAAATCGTTTTGTGCTGCGAATGTTTTAAGCGGCTGTATAGCATTGTCAAGATCGGTCCTGCATTGCTTTACAACCGCCTCAATTCTTTCTTTGGTTTGTTTCACGTAATCTTTTACAATCTGTTTTTCGAGTTCGCTTATTTGTTGACTTTCAGGCTTCTCAATATTCATTGGCTTTATAGCATTGGGATCATATTTTTCTTCTGATTCTTGAGCCTTTGCTTTCTTGGTTGTTGTTTTTTTTGTTGCCATGTTGCCTCCAAATAAAAAAAGGCCGGACAGGGGGTTAACCCTATCCGGCCTCGTGTGTCAAGTACCGAACATATTTTAAAACTTTATTTTTAAATCCGCCGCCTATTAAACATTACAGAAGCTTGGTGGCCTCCGGTTAATTATTTTAACTGCATCGTACGCTACCAATCAAAATAATATAATAATGTTTAAGCCAAGACAGACGGCCCCGTCTTTTACTGGCATTATCTATCATTATTGAGCAACAACACCACTTGTACACTCTCAAATAGAATCATTTTAATTTCCCATTTTTAACACTAAACCTTATCTCTCTATTAAACAACTTCGAAATAATACACGCACCAAACCCAAATATCGGCGACAATAAAAATATAATTGATTGAAAAAATACAACTTTCCAGCTATTTTTTCGTGTATCTGCATAAATTAACAATATTGTATCATTGTAAAGGTTCATTCTATTTCCAGAACTATCGACATGCGTTCTTTCTGCTTTTATGTCTTTACCGTCCATCATTTCATTCCCTCTAAAATATCTTTTACATCCTTTTGCAGTTTTTCAGTTTCATCAATCACCCATTTCTTTAAATTATTTAATTCTTTGTTTATTTTTAACACAAGTAACAAATAAGATGCAATCATTGCTGTAACTAAAATCAGTGTCACTTTGATATTGGCCGGCATCATGCCACATTCTCCAAACTTATCAACATACTTGCTTGAATTTTATCTACATCCCAATCGTTTTCTTTTGCTAACTTTAAAGTATCTGTTAAACCGGTTGCAAATGTTGTCATGGACTCTAATATAATAACCGTTTTATCGAAAGACTCAAATGTAAGCAAATAAACTCTCTCAACTTCATTATAAGAATATGGGTGATATTTTGCAATAAGTTCAATTTGATCTATCTGAAAAGGTGTTAGTTTTACACCGAGAGCCATGCTTGCATAAGATGGTTTATGTTTTGCTATTTGTGCAACACTATTCATTGACTTTGACATTTCTCTCATAGCCTTTACGCCACTTTTGATTGTGCTAAATGCAATGTTATTCATTCCCTTCATATATGCGTTTTCTTTACCTTAGCCGAATCAATATGAATCGTTACTTTGTTAGATTTGCCGCGTTTAATTTTATCAACCACTTTAGATATAAATGCCAGCGTCCAAATAAAACGGGCATATTTAATGTCTTTATCATCAATAACTATAGATCCACATTTTGGGCATGGTTTGTTATGCCACTTTTTGACTTCTGAATATTTTTGTTTTACTGGATAAAATTCCCAGTCGCAATTTTCGCAAGCTATTCTTAAGCTTTCCATCATTTCACATTCTCCCAAAAACCTAAAATATAATCATGCAACCTTTTTCCCATTATTAAATAGACGGGCTTATTAAGAGATATGGTAAAATTATTTTTTATTGCTTCAATATCTTTATTCGGATCAGCATAATATATTTTATTATTCCAATTCATCTCAAATTCTCCCAAAACTCAACCGCCGCGCCTTCATAACTTTTCGGATCTGCAATATCAAACCCATGACTCACGGCCCCTACGTTTCTATTAGTCATCACTTCACACCCACAAAGAGCCGCTTGATTAACGATAAGCCCGTTCGCCTCAGGCCATCTCGGAAGGTGAATAAGCGTTTCGACTTGATTAAGAAATTGGGGAACCTGGTCATAATTTAAACGTCCTATATTGTTTCCAAAGTTAAAACGTCCTGCCAGTGATTGAAGATTACTACCGAATATAGTTACTTCGGAATCCAATGTCAAGCGTTTTATGTTATAAAATCCTTTTGGCTCTCCATTGGCTCTATCGGCGGCATATTTGATGGTTCGTTTCTGGTTGGTATTTGTGAATAGTTCCGTGTCGATTATTGGCCGTACAATGAATGATTTGTCTCTGATTTGTGGCCCGTACATCAAGACGTGTGTTTCTAAATGAACCGGACTCAGGAAGGCCAGCTTATAAGCGTTTTTAAATAATGTCTCGTTTTGTTTAACTGAACATTTCCCATCATTCCACGGCCCCGGCAAGTCTCTTGTGTCTGTATAAAACTCTTGATTCTCAACACAATTCACGCCGTCTGTGATATGCCCGTTGCAAGGTATACAAGCAAGATTACATGAATCGCAGTAACCACATTGGCCTAGAATGTAGGGAACGTTGCGTCTACCAAGTATGTCTAATATTCCCTTAGCCCATTCAATCCCAAAACGGTATTCATCCACAGGACAATTAAAAACATCCCAAAAAATCCACAAATCTTCATCCCTTAATAGTTTATCAGACCGGCCTCTAATAGATAATATATTTATTTTATGCCCCAGACTACGCCCTGCCTCAATTATGGCCCGGGTGTACTGTTCGCCGCCACCGTTAAAGTGGAACGGGTTCAGGTGTGATATAAAGTTAATTTTCATTTATTTCTCTCTTAAAATAAAATATTGTCACATTGGTTGCATATGGATGTCTTATACATGATATAAGTTCCCATCCATCAAAACCCATAATATTAAGCCATCCAACATCATTATTATCGGAGTATTCTTCTTTTACTGAGTATTCAAACTTTTTCATTTAACTATCTCCCAGTTTTAAGACGCCCTTTCTAACATAAGATCATAATATTTATCAGGCTCTTCATAATCAATTGTAATATATAATCCTTCTTCCTCCAATAAGTCATTTATA
>CAZRIQ010000002.1:0-26733 GCA_964600175.1 uncultured Melioribacter sp.
GGGTAGATACAAACCGCTGTTTGTCTTTTGAAGATTCTCTTCCGGTCTGACCAACACGCGGTCACCGACTATAATTATTTTGTCTGTGGCTATCATTCAAACACCTCTAGAATTAACTATGCAAAAATAACAAATAACTTATTAGCTAAATACTACCCGCTAATTTACAACCCAATTCCTTATTTTGGAATTGGGTTTTTATTTATACAGGGCTCCAATGGACAAATTTTGGAACGAAAGATACTCTAAAGAAGAATACGCTTACGGAAAGAGTCCAAACAAATTCTTCGAAACGGAGCTTGAAAAGCTAACGCCGGGTAAATTGCTTCTGCCCGGAGAGGGGGAAGGAAGAAATGCTGTTTTCGCCGCATCAATCGGCTGGGAAGTTGAAGCTGTTGATCAAAGCGAAGCGGGGAAAAAGAAAGCTTTAAAATTGGCGGAAGAGAGAAACACAAAAATAAATTACCTGCTCGATGATATAACAACATTCTCGCCGAAAGAAAATTACTACGACGTTGTTGGACTTGTGTTCGTTCACTTGCCCGAAGAACTGCGAAAACCTTTTTATAAAAAATTAATTGCATCTCTCAAACCCGGCGGTAAATTAATATTAGAGACATTCGAAAAAGAACAGGCAAACAAAAATTCCGGCGGACCAAAAGAGCCGGAACAGCTGCAATCGTTAGAAGAAGTTATAGAAGATTTCATCGCTCTTGAATTTGTGACACTTTCCAAAGAGATAATTCAACTTAATGAAGGACTTTACCACAAAGGCGAATCGTCTGTAATTCGTTTTGTCGGATCAAAAAAGTAGGCTGGTCTAAGTCGGTTCCTTGCTCTTGAACCGCTTTAAACTTTTACTCTCAATTTCTTGCGCGGTTTACCCTTTATCTCCTCACTTCGAAAATAATCTTCTTCATCTGCGGATGGTTCTGTATACTTATTACCCAACTTCTCCGCGAAAAAATCGATCGACGAGGCAGGTAAGTTCAGCCAATTTTTGCTGACCAAAATCTCCAGCAATATTTTGTTTTCTTTCTCAGTAAGATCTTTTAAGATTGCCCGTTCTTCATAAGACAAACGCTTTGCATATTCCTCCTCCGAACGGATCTTTCTATAAATGTTGCATTTGTACCTGCTTATTCTAAACAGCTCGCTTATAAGGTTTTCAAAGAAGGGCGAATTGTACAGTGCTATATCATAATTTATTTGGGACATGTTGTAGCTCATTGCTTTTAATTATACGTTTATAATTTTTTCACAGTTCTCAGAAAGACTGAGAGGTTACTGCCTCCCCGTGATTTTCTTCGGTATATGAATTGTCTTTATTCTCCGAATAGTCTGGCAGCCAAAGCAAAACGGCAAGAGCAACAAATGATAAAACAAACCCAAGTATGAACCAATCTTCTCGATTTCTATTTTTTCTGTTTGCCGTCAGAGAACAAAGCGAACCGAATAAAAATCCTACTATCGCAAACCAAAAACCGACCATGTTTCCCTCCAATTTTTGCCCAAATGTAAAATTTTATTGTTAAGTGGGTATTATAGAATTGTTAATAATTCGTTAAATACGGGTTAAAATTTCGGTTCCCCAGAATAGAAAAACACAAAATGTTGGGAACCGTGGAAACTAATCCTTGACCTTCCAGTTTCCGCACACTATATTGGAAACCAGAAAAAATAAATTAGTTTCCAACGAGTTAAAAAATGGACGAAAAACAAAGAATTCTCACTGCTGCAGAAGAAAAATTTCTCTGTGAAGGATCATTGTACAAAATGACCATGGATGAGCTGGCTACACAGCTAAGAATGAGCAAAAAAACTATCTATAAGCATTTTCCCTCAAAAGAAATTCTTATTAAAGAAATGGTTGAAAATTTCACGGAAAGGATCAGAAACCAAATTGAACCGATGCTTCAGACGGAAGATAATGCCGTAATCAAATTTAAAAACCTGTTCACCATCCTTGGTTCAATTGCTTCCAGAGTAAGTGATCAATGGCTGATTGATCTTAGAACTTATTACCCAAACATTTGGAACTACATCGATGAATTTCGTCAACGGATGGTCACTAAAAATATCTCCGAAGTAATTGAACAAGGAAAACAAGAAGGTTTAATAGCCGACATTCCTTCTCAAATAATAATAAATGTTTTCTTGGGAGCGGTTAGAACTGTTGTAGCCCCGGATTTTGTTTTAAACAACAACTTCTCTCTGCACCAAGCAATGTATTTCACATTAAAAATATTTATCAACGGAATACTTACTGAAAAAGGAAGAACACTATATAAAAACTCAACGGTGGAAAATGAAAGCGAAAACATTTTTATTAATATCTAGTCTTCTAATCTTTGCCGCTTGCGGAAACGGAGACGACCAAACAAAAATAGAGGCTTCCGGAAACATCGAGGCTACCAACGTAATTGTAAGCTCGCAGGTTACCGGGAAAATTGTTTCGTTGCTCAAAGACGAAGGCGACCAGATCGCTGCCGGCGACACCGTCTTTATCATCGATCACGAAACATTAGGATACCAGCTCGATCAGGCAGAAGCCGGCGCAGAGGTAGCGCGAGCGCAGCTTAATCTTCTACGGGAGGGTGCAAGAAAAGAAGATATTGCTCAAGCAGAACAAGCGGTAAAACAAGCCCAGATTAACTTCGATACCGCACAAAAGGACAAAGAGAGAATGGATAACCTTTATAAGCAAAAAACCATCACGGGTAAACAATACGAAGATGCAAATGCAAGATACGATGTTGTGCGTGCACAATTGATTTCCACGCAAGAAAATTTGAAAAAATTAAAAAACTTTGCACGACCGGAAGATATAAAACAGGCCGAAGCAAATCTTAACAGACAATTAGCAGCCGTAGATCTATTGAAAAAACAAATCCGGGATTCTTACGTACAATCACCAATTAATGGAATAATTGTAAAAAAATTCTTTGAACCGGGAGAAACCGTTACAATGCTTTCTTCCTTATTTAAAGTATCGGATCTAAGTGTTGTTGACCTGATGATTTATGTGTCGGAAGAAGAGCTCGGAAAAGTAAAGCTCGGACAAAAAGCAGAGGTCAGCTCCGACACTTATCCTAATAAGAAATACGAAGGAAAAATGGTTTATATTTCACCGGAAGCAGAGTTTACACCGAAAAATATTCAGACAAAAGACGAGAGAACAAAATTAGTGTTTGCTGTTAAAATTGAAATTAAAAATCCGAACTGCGAATTGAAGCCCGGCATGCCGGCAGATGCCACCGTTTACCTAAACAACAATTAACTATGAATTCGAATTCAATAATCAAAATAGAGGGTTTGAAGAAATCGTACGCTGATGTAGGGGCTGTACGCGGTATATCTTTCGAAGTTTATAAAGGAGAAATGTTTGGGTTGGTTGGTCCGGACGGCGCCGGGAAAACAACAACTATTCGAATCCTCTGCGGACTTCTAAACCCGGATTCAGGCTCTGCTCTCTTGTTTGACAAAAACATAATCAAGAACAGGAAGAGAATTCAAAACCAGATCGGCTATTTATCACAAAAGTTTAGCCTCTACGGCGATCTTACCATCGACGAAAACATTGAGTTCTTTGCCAATATACATGACGTTAAAGATTACGAACAAAGGAGAAACGAACTTTTGGAATTCACGCGGCTAACTCCTTTTAGAAAAAGACTGGCTGATAATCTTTCCGGCGGGATGAAACAAAAACTTGCGCTTGCATGTAGTTTAATTCATCGTCCCAAAATAATTTTTCTTGACGAACCGACAACCGGTGTCGATCCCGTTTCGAGAAGGGATTTCTGGAAGATTTTAGCGGGCTTACTAAAAGAAGAAATCACAATTTTCATGACGACCCCTTACTTAGATGAAGCCGAAAGATGCAACCGTGTTGCTTTAATGGACAAGGGAAAACTCATTAGCCTGGACACGCCGCAAAATGTAAAAGCTTCCATTAAAGAAAGAGTTGTTGAAATTGTTTGCAATAAGGTAAGAAAAGCGTACGGCTTAATAAAGGAAAACACCGGCTTCGAAGTTCAGCTTTTCGGCGACAGAATCAACATAATGTTCGACAACTACGAGACAGGATATGGGACAATCAAGAGTCTTCTGGGGGAAAATGAAATTGAAATAATAAGTCATAGGCTTATCCCTGCTTCGTTGGAAAACATATTTATTCATCTGGTAAATCAAAAAGAATTAACATGAGGTTTTAAATATGAAACGGCTTGTTGCAATTGTCTTTTTATTGACAGCAAATACATTTGCACAAAATCAACCCGCAAAAGTTTTTACTCTTGATCAATGTATTGCGCTGGGAATTGAAAACAGCAAAGAACTCAAAATTGCAAAATCAAAAATGATTGGTTCGGAAGCAAAAATAAACGAGGTCGGTTCACAACTTTTGCCGCAATTAAAATTCCAAGCATCTTACATGCGGTTAAGCAACATACCGCCTTTTGAAGTTTCGTTACCCATTTTTCCGCAGCCAATCCAGATCTCACCCGTGATTCTTGACAGCTATAATTTAAAACTATCTTTGCAGCAGCCTTTATTTACGGGTTTGCGATTATGGTCTTTAAAAAGTGCGGCTAAAAACAACTACGACGCCAGTAAATCGGAATATCAAAAAGATCTAAACGATGCTGCATTCAAAATTCAAAAAGCTTTTTGGAATTACTATAAAGCCGAGCAAATTAAAAAGCTGATCGAAGAAGATTTAAAGTTGACACAAAAACATCTTGACGACACAAGAAATTTTCTACAGAATGAGCTTGCAACCAGGAACGATGTTCTGAAACTCGAAGTTCAGTTTTCAACCACAAAGCTGCAGCTGATTGATGCCGAGAACAACATCGACATAGCTCGCTCGAATCTTAACAAGCTGCTGGGATTACCGCTCGAAGCAAATACGGGAATCGACGCAGGGGAAATCGATACATCGTTTTCCAACTATAGTCTGGACAAGCTAATAAAACAGACAAAGGAAAGCCGCGAAGATCTAAAATCGCTCGAGTACCGCGTACAGGCAAGCGAGAAGGGAATTACTGCTGCAAACTCAGGCTGGTATCCTTCGGTCTATCTCGTTGGAGATTATTACTACAGCAAGCCGAACCAGAGAATTATTCCTGCTGAAAATAAATTTAGAGATACGTGGGATATCGGCGTTTCGTTACAATGGGATTTATGGAATTGGGGTTATACATCTTCTCAATCAACGCAAGCTGAGCAGCAGAAAATTCAAACCGAAACAGCTTTATCACAATTTAATGATGCCGCCGAACTTGAAGTTTATCAGGCGTTGTTAACCTATGAGAGAGCAAACGACAAAATAAAAGTGAGCAGGCTTGCCGTCGAGCAGGCAGATGAAAACTCCCGCATCACTATAGAGAAGTATGACCAGCAGCTTGCATCAAGTACAGATTTAATAGACGCCGAGGTTTCTCTATTGCAAACAAAAACAAGTTTAACAACTTCACTGGTTGATTATCAACTGGCGCGGGTAGGGTTGATGAAGGCAATCGGAAAAAGAATTTATTAGAAAAACGAAAGTGTACTCAATAGAAGTAAATAATCTTACAAAAAAATTTGGCGACTTTACTGCGGTCAACAAAGTTTCCTTTAATGTGAAACAAGGTGAAATTTTTGGCTTTCTCGGGGCAAACGGGGCAGGTAAATCGACTACGATCAGGATGCTCTGCGGAATTCTTGAGCCGACATCGGGGGATGCGCTTGTCGGCGGGTTCAGCATAAAACATCAACCGGATAAAGTGAAACAAAACATCGGTTACATGTCACAGCGGTTTTCTCTTTACAACGATCTTACGGTTGAGGAAAACATAAATTTCTTCGGGGGAATCTATGGTTTATACGGAGATGAATTTAAACAACGAAAAAGCTGGGTGCTAAAAATTGCCAACCTTGAAGGAAAAGAAAAAATTCTAACGGGTTCGTTGCCGGGTGGAATAAAACAAAGGCTTGCGCTCGGCACAGCAGTTATTCACCAACCAAAGATTGTCTTTTTAGATGAACCTACCAGCGGCGTCGATCCGATTTCCAGGAGAAGCTTTTGGGACTTAATAAATGAACTCTCTTCCCAGGGTATTACTGTGCTTGTAACAACTCACTATCTCGAAGAAGCCGAATTTTGTAATAACATAATTCTAATAAACGCTGGAAAACTCATTGCCGCTGGAACATCAAAAGAACTGAAGACTAATTATCTAAAAAATACAATTCTTGAAATTGAATGTGACAGAGTTGTCGCTGCTATGGAATTACTCGAAAAAGAAAATTTCGTAGATGAAACGTCAATATTCGGGAATCAGATGCATATAATAGTTAACGATGAATACAAAAACGAGGCGCAGATAAAAAACATCTTAACCCAAAATTCAATTCCGGTAAAAAGAATAGATAAGATTGTTCCGACTCTTGAAGATGTGTTCATTCACCTGCTGGAAAGAAACAACCCTAAATCAAACGCCGCCACTTTGAACGAAGACGGAGCTGCCTAAATGTTTACAAGAATTTTAGCAATAGCAAAAAAGGAAATGAGACAGTTAAAGCGCGATATGCGAATGCTGTATGTTCTTTTTGTGTCCCCGTTTATCCTTCTAATCCTATTCGGCTATGCAATTAATTTTGATGTACATCATATAAAAATGGCTGTATATAATCTCGATAGATCTGAAAATAGCCGCGAGTTTATTGATCGCCTTACAAGTTCAAACTATTTTGATCTTGTGGGTAATATTAATTCCGAAAGTAAAATTAAAGGTGTTCTGGATCGTGGCGAGGCACAAGTTGTGGTTGTTTTTCCAAAAGATTTTTCAAAAAACATTCACTCAAACAGGGAAGCAAAAATCCAAATTCTTATTGCCGGAATAGATGCGAATACTGCTTCTGTGATATCAAATTATATGAATGCGGCAACTGCAACATATTCATACAAAATGACAGCAGAGGCTTTAGCCGTGCGGGGCAGTGCACCGTATCTTCCTATAAATCTCGAGCCGCGGTTCTGGTTTAACCCGGATTTGAATTCAACTCTCTATTTGATCCCCGGGCTGATTTCAATGATTTTAATAATGACCGCCGTTATTTCAATTGCAATGTCAATAGTAAGAGAGAAAGAAAAGGGAACGATCGAACAAATAAATGTTTCGCCGATTTCATCACTTGAGCTTCTGATTGGCAAGACAATGCCTTATACTATTCTTTCTCTTCTAATCGCAACGGTGATTTTATTTGCAAGCTATATCATGTTTGGCGTAACAATAAAAGGAAGCGTTTTCCTGTTGTTCATCTCTACGGGGCTATTCCTTTTTGCGTCGCTTAATCTGGGTATATTAATTTCATCTATATCCGATTCTCAGCAAGTTGCTTTTCAGCTGTCGGCGCTGGTTACTCTTCTACCGTCTTTCTTGCTTTCCGGTTTTGTGTTCCCGATTGAAAGCATGCCGCCGGTAATTCAGATTCTAACAAACATAACGCCTGTTAAGTTTTACATTATCATTTTAAGAGACATTATGCTCAAGGGTGTCGGACTATATGCCTTCTGGGAACAATTAATCTACTTGTTAATTTTCGCTTTGTTCTTCCTGACGGCAGCATCGATCATAAACAAAATTGCTAAAGTTGCATAACATCGATAAACAAAAATGAAAATAATCTTAAACATAATCATAAAAGAATTCTTACAGTTGAAGCGGGATCCGAAGTTGTTCGGAATAATCTTTATTGCGCCGGTAATCCAGCTTATACTATTAGGATACGCAGCGACACTCGATATAAACAATGTAAACACTGTTATTTATGATCAGGACAGAACCGTAACCAGCCGTGATTTTGTTGAAAAATTTCAAGCGTCGGGATACTTTTCAATTAACGATTACGCCGAGAACTATGATCAAGTAACAAACCTAATAAATAAAGGAGACGATCTTTGGGCGCTTGTAATTCCAAACGACTTTGAGAAAAAATTACAACGCGGAAAGCAAGTAAACGTACAAGCATTGTTTGACGGCTCCGACGGGAATAAAGGTTCAATTGCTTTCGGTTATGTAACCGGTGTTGTCTCAAGTTATTCCAGTCATATCTTGCTGGAAAAAAGCAATAAGCTGGGAATCAAAAGATCTCTCGGCAGCACAATCACTCCGGAACTGAGAGTGTGGTACAACCCGGACCTTAAAACAAGATTTTTTATGCTTCCCGGTATAATGGGTTTGATCTTGACCATAATTACCACAACGCTAATGGCAATGGGAATTGTGAAAGAGCGCGAGGTCGGTACTCTTGAACAGATAATTGTTACGCCGATTAAACCTTACCAGCTTATAATTGGCAAAACTATACCGTTTGTAATTTTAGGTTTCATTGACGTACTTGTTGTAACAGGCGTAATGGTCTTCTGGTTTGGAATTGCTATACGTGGAGATTTCTTCTTCCTGATGCTTGCTTCATTAGTTTACGTTCTTTCCTCGCTTGGGCTCGGGTTGTTTATTTCTACAGTTTCCAAAACTCAGCAGCAGGCAATGATGGTTTCAATGTTTGGTATTTTATTGCCTATGAACTTCCTTTCGGGCTTCGCATTTCCCATAGAAAATATGCCGGGGTGGATTCAGCCGATCACATATTTAATTCCGCTAAGATATTTCATTACAATTATCCGGGGTGTAATTCTGAAGGGTGACGGATTCTCACAGCTAATCCCCGAGTTCTTCATACTTCTTGGTATTAGCGTACTCATTTTATTGCTAAGTTCACTAAGATTCCAGAAGCGGCTTGAGTAAAGCCGATAAAGGCTATCCATCGAAAAATTTTTATTTTTGCCCAGAATCGTGGAACAGCTAGACAAATTTATTTGATTAAGATCCGCCATTGAAAAGTGTAAGTCAATATTTCTTGACTTTATAAATTTAACATCATATATTAAGTCAAAATTATTTGACTTATTTGTACACGATGTCAAATATTGACCAAACACCGCCCAAGCTGCCGCCGGAACCCAAGATTCACATGGATGCCGAATTGCGTGGTTTCCTCAGCGAAGCAGATAAATTAATCCATCGTCTTGAAGGCGCGGGTTCTATCGTTTCTTTCCCGGCAATACTAACCGCTGCGCTTCTTAAAGAATCTTTCTACAGCAATCTCATTGACGAAGAAAATGTTTCGGTTCAAAACTATTTTGCTGAAGACAAAAACAAAACTCAAATAGACAATTACATAACCGCTATTGATAAGAGTGTTAAACTTTTAAAGAACATTCAAAGCCCTATAAAAATAATCAAGGGAATCCACAAAGAATTACTTTTCGAAACCGAAGATTCTTCCGGTCCGATCGGAGAATTCCGCACAACGGAAAATTGGATCGGCAAGAACAAATTGAGCAAAGAGGAATCAAAATATGTTTCTCCTACCCCCGAATCACTCGACTCCCTTTTAAACGATCTAGAAGAATATATCATCGCGGATGTCTCGTTTCCCCCTTTAATTAACGCGGCATTAATCCATGCACAGTTTGAAATGATTCATCCGTTTTTTTCGGAAAACGGGAAGGTCGGCCGAATTTTAATTTTACTTCACCTTGTCTGGAAAAAGCGAATCAGTGCACCGTTGTTAATTCCTTCATATTTCCTCTACAAAAATAAAGTTGAATATTTCGACCGCCTCCATGATGTTTCAACCAATAAAAATTGGGGGGGGTGGATAAAATTCTTTGTCCGCGGGATTATCGACTCTGCAAATCATTCTTTGGAAACCGCAAAAAGAATTATCGATCTGCGCGAGAAATGTTTAAATGTGCTTGTTGAAAAAAATTCTGCTTCAAGCCTTTCTATAAACTTTGTAAACCACCTGTTCGAAAAACCATACACAAGCATTCCCGTAATAACCAAATCAATCAAGACAACAAAACAAACCGCAAATCCGCTAACGGCAAAATTTCTTGAGCTGGGCATCGTAAAAGAAATTACCGGGCAACAAAGAAACCGCATCTTCGTTTTCCAAGAATACCTTGACATATTGACCTCGGGGATAAAATAAATAACTGGCCGAAAATAAAAATGCTATATATACATCTACAATTCAAATGATGAATCGTTTGGAACAGTGCGCACTCAGGCTTGAAATCGCCAAGAGATCAACACTGTTCAATATCTGAGGAAATTTATTATGTATTTGAACTATTGTCGATCCTTATTTAACTGATTTATTTGAGAATTTAACATAAAATAAATCCGTCTACGTGTTTCATCAATCCGATTTTTGCATTAATTTTGTCCCCAATAATTTTTTGAGAAACCATGGAAAATCAGTCTATCTCCATTCCCCTAATTTCATTATTGCCTTTTATCTTAATGCTGGCAAGCATTGCTGTGTTTCCGTTATTCTGGAATCACTTCTGGGAAAAAAATAAAAACAAACTTATCATAGCTATAATTCTAAGTGTGCCGATAATTATCTACATGCTGGCAAGCAGTCTTGGTCATGAATTATTTGAAACAATGGTTTTCGATTATATCCCGTTCATAATTCTTCTAGGATCCCTGTTTACAATAACAGGGGGAATTTATCTTACCGGAGATATTGAAGCAAGGCCGGCAATAAACACGGCTTTTCTCGGTATCGGCGCATTACTTGCTTCGTTTATGGGTACAACAGGCGCTGCTATGTTATTAATAAGACCGGTTATTCAGACCAATAAAGAAAGAAAATTCAAGGAACACACAATTCTATTTTTCATAGGAATTGTTGCAAACTGCGGTGGTTTGCTAACACCGCTCGGCGATCCGCCGCTGTTTATGATGTACCTTCGCGGTGCCCCCTTCACCTGGTTCTTCAATCTATCTATTGAGTGGTTTGTAACCAACGGTCTTCTTCTTCTGGTATACTTCCTTGTCGATTCATACTATTATAAGAAAGAGCCTGTTTCCGCTAAAATAAGAGATATTGAAAACATAAAACCGATCAAGGTAGAGGGCAAAATAAACTTTGTTTGGCTGGCAGGGGTTGTGCTGGCGGTCGCTTTTTTAAATGAACAATATCTCCCCTTCATCAGGCAAAATGATTTTTACAAATTTATCCGCGAGGCTGTAATTGTTATAATGGGCGTGATGTCGCTGTTGTTCACAACTAAACTTCTAAGAGAATCTAACAATTTCACATGGGAACCTATAAAAGAAGTAGCTTATTTATTCCTGGGAATTTTCATCACAATGGTACCCTGTTTATTATACCTTAAAACCAATGCACATCATTTGGGAGTTACGCAGCCCAATCAATTTTACTATTATACCGGGTTGCTGAGCAGCTTCCTCGATAATACCCCAACCGCTGTTACGTTTCACTCCTTGGCTTTAGGGCTCGGTCAGACCTCGGGAAATATTGTGGCTGGAATCAACGAAGAGCTACTGCGAGCGATTTCTATCGGTGCTGTTTTCTTCGGCAGTATGACGTACATCGGCAACGGACCTAACTTTATGGTTAAAGCTGTTGCGGAAGAAAACAATATCAAAATGCCGAGTTTCTTCAGCTATATATTTAAGTTCTCACTGATCGTTTTACTTCCGATATTTATAATAGTTCAACTGCTCTTTATTTAACCATTTTACCGGGGGTTCCTTCCAAATCTAATTTTGACTTTGTGAACCCCCTAAAAACTCCTCTTCTTTGACACACACATTTTTATGGATTGTGAAAAATCCTTTTCACAAATTCCCATAACGATATCCACCCAATTAAAAATCATTTAACAAACGGGGTGCTCATGAAGCTGTTAAAAGATTTCAAAACTTTTGCAATGAGGGGAAATGTAATAGACATGGCTGTTGGCATAATTATCGGTGCTGCATTCGGAAAAATTGTTGCATCCTTTGTCAACGATGTAATTATGCCGCCGATCGGTTTACCTATCGGGGGGGGGGATTTCAGCAACATATCATTGGTAATCAAAGAAGCAACCGCATCTTCTAAGGCTGTTACTGTTAATTGTGGAATCTTTATTAATACTGTTATCAATTTTCTCATTATTGCTTGGGCAATTTTTACGGTAATTAAAGGAATGAATGCTTTGAGGAAAAAGGAACAGGTAAAGCCCGTAGAACCGCCCAAACCCAGCCAGGAGGTCGTTCTGCTTTCCGAGATAAGCGATTTATTGAAAAAATAATTTATCTTTGAGCGGTTGATATAACAATTCAACCGCTTTTAAAATAAATCGACAATATACTTTGCTGAATAATCGTCAAACTCAAAAATCAATTGTTGCTGTTCTTTTTGTTATGAGCGGTGCTGCCGGATTAATTTACCAAATTGTTTGGTTTAAGTTCATCGGGCTATTCATGGGAAATACAACCTACGCACAAATAACTGTGCTTGCTACTTTTCTTCTTGGGTTGGCATTCGGCAACTATTGGTTTGGCAAAAAATCAGACGTTTTCAAAAACCCCCTTTTCATATACGCCTTGCTCGAATTATTTATTGGTATCTATTGTATATTTTATCCTGCTCTCAGCAGTATTATCGGAAACCTTTTTCTCTTATCAGCGAAAGGACTTGATGCCGATACTCAATCGTTCTCTTTCTCAGCCATCCGTTTTTTTGTGAGCTCACTGTTACTTCTTCTTCCAACAATTGCAATGGGAGGAACGCTTCCTGTTCTTAGTAAGTTTTTTATAGATGATGTTAAAAATTCCCGGAGAGAGTTCGCTGTGCTATATTTCCTAAACTCCTTTGGTGCTGTGATTGGGATACTTTTCGCAGGATTCGTTTTAATAAAAGAATTCGGGCTTAACATCACTATTTACTCTGCCGCTGCTATAAATATTCTCCTTGGATTGTGCGCCCTTCTCGTTTCCAGAGAAACACGAACAGTTGAAACAAAAGAAATCTCGGCACAGGAAGATTCACCAACTAAAATTACAATAAGCCGAACGCTCGCAGTTGTTTTGGTTGTTACAGCCGGTTTATCGGGGTTTGCTGCTTTGTTGTACGAAATGGTTTGGACACGACTATTAATCAATTTTTTCGGTTCTTCAACTTACGCATTTTCAATCATGCTGCTTTCTTTTATAAGCGGAATAACTCTCGGCAGCTTAATCGTTTCACAAGACTTTTTCAAGAAATACAACTATGTTTTTTCGGTTGTTGTGTTCCAGATCGGCATTGCCTCCTCAACTGCTTTCGTACTGTTTTTTTATGAGCGGCTTCCCTATTATCTCTGGAAGATTTCCGCACTCTTTTCAAAAACGCCGGAATCGTTTCCCTTTTTTCTCGGGACAGAGTTCTTGATTTGTTTCCTCCTTATTCTCATACCCACAATATTTATGGGAATGACACTACCGGTAATAGTCGACGTTATTTCTTCGGCAACAAATAAAATCGGTTTCTCGGTCGGAAGGGTCTATTCAATAAACACGGTAGGAACTGTTGCCGGGGTAATATTAACGGGATTATTCCTCGTCCCCACACTCGGCATAAAAGGAAGCTTTGAAACCGGAATCGCCGTTAATTTGTTTGCTGCGGTTCTCCTTCTTTGGTTTTGCCCAGAAATTTCATCCCGATTAAAAACCGGAATTTATACAGCCCTCCCGCTCTCATTTGCAGTATATCTATTTCTGTTTCCTTCGTGGAATGTTGAAATAATGTTGAGCGGCGTATTCCGCGACTTTAAAAATCCGCCGCCGGCAACTTTTGACAAGTTTGTGCGTGAGGCTAACAATGTGAATGTTCTTTTCTACAAAGAGGGAGTAAACGCTAACGTGGCCGTCACACAATCCAAAAACAATCCCCCCTCCAAAGGATTAATAATAAACGGAAAGCCGGATGCAAGCTCGTCTTATGATATGCCAACACAAATTTTACTCGGTCAGATCCCGGTGCTTCTTAAAGGGAATGCTCGAAACGTCTTTATTGTAGGATTCGGAAGCGGAACGACAATCGGCTCTGTTCTTACACATCCCGTTAAAAGTGTGATTTGTGCCGAAATATCAAAAGAAGTAATTGCCGCAGGAAAATTTTTTAAGAAAGAAAACAGAAACTGTCTGGCAGATAAAAGATTAAGAGTTATAAACGAAGACGCTCTAACTCTTCTGAAAATTTCAAAGGAAAATTTCGACGTTATCATTTCCGAACCGTCGAATCCGTGGATTGCAGGAATCGGTAATCTCTTTTCAAGAGAATATTTTGAAACCTGCCGCAACAAATTAACTTCATCGGGAATAATGGTACAGTGGTTTCACTTATACGAAACGGACGATGATGTGGTCAAGCTGGTTTTGAATACATTTTCCTCCGTATTCAAACATTGCCAGCTCTGGAAATCCATAGGAAACGATATAATTCTGGTCGGGTCAAAAAACAAAATCGTACTCGATCACCTCTCTCTAAAAAAGAATTTTAGTATTCCCCTTGTAAAATCGGATTTGCAAAGGATCGGCATTAATAACTTGTTCACATTTTTGTGCTGCCAAATAGCCGCCGACCGCAATTTTTACCTGATGAGCAGCGGTTCTCCAATCAATACCGAAATTCACCCAACGCTTGAATTCCTTGCCCCGGAATCTTTCTTTATAGGGCGGCCTTCCACTTATCCAAGCGATTTCGATGAAAAGTTCGATACACTTTCTAGCGGCTTGCTGATAAAAGACTTTATTAAACACAACATACCGACAAAAAATGATGTGATAAACGCTTTTAATTACCAGCTCAACGAATTAAAGAACTACCGGTTCTCTTACGGGCTTGCGCGATACTTAAACAACTTACACCCGGGCGATGAAACCTCGGAAAGGACATTATTAACTATTCTTTCAGCAATTAACATTGAAAGCCCCCGGAAACCGATTCTGAATAAACTTATTGAACAATCACCGGATTCTCTTCAATATATTAAAGATTACAACAACATTCTTCTCAATGAAAATATGAACGCAACGTCGTTTTTAAAAATTTTCTCAATAGACAACCAGGCAAGTGCATTTATTAAAAACACCAAGCCGGACTCTGTTTCAATCTTAAGCGTTTATATACAGCTCGCAAAAGCTTACTACGAAAACAGTGAGTTCCCGCAGTCAAAAAAACTAATTCAGCGTTCCGAAAAAATGCTGGCTGCTGATACATCGTTAATCCGCAATCCTAAAGTTTCTATGGACGACTATTTCTTTGTACACTCTATACTAAGTTGGTATGACAATGATCCGGAGGCAGTTTTTGTGAACTATCTTGCATTGATAAACCATAATCCGTCATACTACAACCTTTTTAAGCTAAGAAGATTGGTTTCCTGGGGACTAAAAAAAGAGGCGTCTCCACAACTTTAATTTGCTCTCTATCACAACACAGACCGGTTGTGATAAGTGCAACCGCATTCAACTTGAAAGTTCTTTACAATTGCTCTCAAAAAGAGGGCGGAATGACTTTAAAACCACACCATATATATTATCACTCGTTGATAAAAAATCTAAAGTCGCAGAAAACACATGCTGAAGATATAAGCAAAGATGATATTCCAAAACTTCTTGCCTATATAAATTGGAGTTTGCCGGAGGAAAGGCGAATTGCTTATTCATTGTTCAAATACCTACATAAGAACGGTAATTTAACTCTGGTTATTCATTAGCTCTTAAATGTTCAATTCCAGGTTTGCTTGTTTATATTCCCTCATAATAAGCGGCATCAATAAGGAAACGACAAAAGCCGCTACACCAAGAAAATAAAATATTTGTCCGATCAACTGGTCTTTGTCCAACAAGCCGGTTTCATTAAGAAGGTAAGTCCAGTCATGATAGACGTTATTCCCGCCAAGTAGTGGAAGTCTATGCGTGCGGGCATCCGCAGCATAAACCCCTATATTCATTAAATTCTCCCCGAGCCACACCAATGATGCCTGAACACCGAATCTTTTCTTATTAATTGAAAAATAGAAAATGAAAAGTCCGGGAATAATAACCTGCATCAACGAACCGCCAAGCGTATAAATAAATTTGCCAAAGAAACTGAAAACACCGTGCCCGCCTTCATGAATTAGGAGATTAACATAGTCAACAAAATTAAATTCCCCGTGGTTTACAGTAAAGTAAATCACCAAAGGCAACAATACTGCCGATCCAACACACGGTAAGAGAGTATCCTTAATGTTTGTTTTTCGTTGGTTGGGATTATTCCTCAAAATACGCTCTCAGCTTTTTGCGGTCTTTCGTAACCCCAAGACATATTATCAATTTAATCCTCGCCTTCTGACCATTCAGATAATCGGAAAAAATTACACCGATTTGCTTAAGCCATTTTCCCGCTCCAGGGTAACCATAAATATCGAGTGTTTCCCCGGCCGGACAACGCGAAACCAGTACAACCGGAATGTCCTTCTTGACAGCATATTCTATTCCATTAAACGCCGCGGGCGGGACATTTCCTACACCCATTGCTTCCACCACAATTCCTTCAACCCCGCTGTCTGCCGAGAGTTTGAAAAATTTTTCATCCATCCCGGCATAGGCTTTTATCAGGTCTACATTCGAAACGACTTTTTGTGTTTCAATAGTTTCGAGTTTCCTGGGCACCCTATTGAAAAATACTTTTCCTCCATCTACAAATCCAAGGGCGCCAAAGTCAAGACTATGAAATGTTTCTATGTCTTCAGTATGAGTTTTTGTAACTTCGCTTGCTGCATTAATTTCTCCATTCAAGCAAACAAGGACACCGATTCCATCGCTATAGGGGTTATTACAAACATGAATTGCGTCTAACAAATTTCTTGGTCCGTCCCAATCAGGTTCGGTGCTGGTTTTCATTGTACCGATTACAACAATTGGCTTTTCCGTTTTAACAGTCAAATCAAGAAAATATGCTGTTTCTTCAAGTGTGTCTGTGCCGTGCGTAATTATTACTCCATCAACTTCCTTTTTATCAACAAACTTTTTCACATTCGTTGATAATTCAAGCATTAGTTCGGGGGTCATGTGCGGTCCGGGGTAATTCCCAAATTCATATATTGAAATGTTTGCATAGTCATTTGCTTCTGGTATTTTTTCCAGAAGTTCTTGTCCGTGAAAATACGGAACAGCTGCGCGTGTTTTTCTATCGATCTTCATCGAGAATGTTCCACCCACAAACACTATCAATAAATTTTTCATTTCTTTGTACCTACATTAAATTATCGTTTACGAAGTAAAAATATGAAAGTGATACAACAATAAAAATTCCTGTTTGTTCATTGTTTGCTTTATAAAAAAATATTTAAAAACTTTTAAGAATTAATTTGCGCATGAAATTTCTAAATGATATTTTGTGCCGCGTTTGGAGGCGCAAAAACTGTGTTGAAAAAATGTTGATAACTGATTTTTGTGGAACGTTTCACACCTGTTGAAAAAAAGTTTATTGTTCTAAAAAAGAGTGGCTATCTGTTCCTTTTTGCGCCCTTGTTCTCGTAACGCCTTTATTTTAAGCGGGTTGCAGCACCTTTATTAATGTTAATAATTTGTTGACAATCTTTAAGAAATATTAAAAAACCGTTAAACTATCAAACAATTTTTAACGTTTTTACTTTCCCTTATTGTGGATAATGCAAGATGAGTGAACTAGCCGTTAACCTTGATTCAAACAAAGATCCAAAGAATGTTTGGAAAGAGTTTTTAAGTATAATCAAAGAAAATGTTCCCCTTATAACCTACAATACCTGGTTTTTACCGGTTAAACCTTTTGAACTAGACGGTTCAACATTAAAAATTCACGTACCTAATAATTTTTTTATAGAGTGGATAGAAGAACATCACAATACAATTATAAACAAGACAGTCCATCAAGTTCTTGGACCTGAAGGGAAACTGGTATATATAGTTCTTGAAGATAACGAACCAATACAACCCGAAACGCAAGACAAGAGCCTTCAAAACACAAAATCCCTTGTTAATGACACACAACAGAGAGAGTTTGAAACATATCTGAACTCGAGGTATATTTTTGAAAATTTCATTAAGGGAGAAGGAAATCAATTAGCCCGCGCTGCCGCAATTGCGGTTGGAGAAAATCCCGGTGAAACATCATTTAATCCCCTCTTCATTTACGGGGGTGTGGGGCTTGGTAAGACACATTTAATCCACGCCATAGGAAATAAAATTTTAGAGAAGCGGCCGAATAAGAAAGTAATTTATCTCTCTTCGGATGTTTTCACCGTCGAGTTCGTCGAATCTATTCAGAACAACACCGCTAATGAGTTTTCAAGCTTTTACAAGGGTATGGATGTTTTAATCATAGATGATATACAGTTCTTAATGGGCAAAGAGAAAACTCAGGATTTATTCTACAATATATTCAACACACTACACCAATCGGGTAGACAAATTATCCTTTCCAGCGATAAGCCACCGAAAGACCTAAAGGGATTAAACGAGAGATTAATTTCCAGATTCCAGTGGGGTTTAACTACAGACATCCAACCGCCCGATTTCGAAACGCGAATTGCAATCCTGAAAAATAAAAGCGAGTCATACGGAATTACTCTTGCAAATGAAATTTTAGAATATATTGCACTAAACATTACATCAAATATAAGAGAGCTTGAGGGATGTTTAATTAAGCTCCTTGCAAATGCCTCGTTAAGTTCGAAACAGGTTGACTTCGACCTCGTTAAAAAGACAGTCAAAGAAATATCTACTACAAAACGCGTCGATGTATCAATCGATTTTATCACCCGCGTCGTATGCGAATTTTTCACTGTCGAAGAAAACAAGGTACGTGAGAAGAACAGGAGAAAAGAGGTTGTGCTTGCAAGACAGGTGGCAATGTACCTTTCAAAACAGCTGACAAAATCCTCCCTTAAAACAATCGGTTTACATTTTGGTGGGAGAGACCATTCCACGGTTATTCACTCATACAATAATATAGAACAAATGCTCTCCAAAGATAATTCCTTAAGAGAAAAAGTAAGTACAATCAAAAACAAGATTGAACTTAGTGCCGCTTAAATCTTTGCCCATACGTTGATATACTGTTTATAAAGCGTAGATATTTTGTTGATAAAAATTCCCTATTAACATGCTGTTGGCAAGCGTCTTTTTATGAAAAACTTATCCACATTTTACATCGCTAAAACAATGCTTTTTCAGGTTAAAATTTCAGTAAAGAAAGGTTATCAACGTATCCACATCTTTATTATTTTATTAATATATTAAACTATATTCTTTATATAATTAGTAGTGTGTTGATACGTTTTTTAGTGCTGTCTTTAAATTGAAACTATAGTGATTTTTTAATAATTTTCAATTCATTTCGGAGAGTTTTTATGGAATTTAAAGTTAACAGTAAAGAACTGGAAAAGCTCCTCAACAAGATAATTCCGGCGGTTCCAACGAGAACACCGATGCCTATTTTAGAGAACTTCTTGTTTGAAGTCTCTGACGGTCAGCTTACTATTTATGCAACTGATCTTGAAATATCTCTTAAGTCATCTTTGAATATAATAGCCGAAGAAAACTTGAAAATAGTTGTTCCGGCGCGACTATTATATGACGTTATAAGATCTTTAAAAGAGACCACTATTCATTTTAAAGTTCAGCCTAATGGAAAGATAAATCTTGTAACGGATACCGGGAAGTATACGTTAAGTTATCTTGAACCGGATGAGTTTCCCGAAATACCTACAATTACAGGTGAGAAAGGCGCTAAAGATATTAATGAGGTAACTGTAAACGGAGAAGAATTAAGATGGGCTTACGAGAGAACAGCATTTGCAATGAGCAAAGAAGAGATGAGGCCGGCAATGATGGGAACGTTATTTGAGTTTACGGAAAACGGTTTAAGATTTGTTACCACCGACGGACACAGGCTGGTTAATCTATTGAAGAAAAATATTTCTACAGGAATTGAACAGCAATATGTAGTTCCAGAAAGAGCGGTTTCCGTTCTTCTGAAAGTCTTGGATGAAAAAGACGTAAAAATTTATTTCACAAAGACACATGCGTCTTTTAAGCTAAATGATATCGAACTGATCACCAGGCTGATTGGCCAGAAATATCCGGATTATATGAGTGTTATTCCTCTGGAGAATGAGTTTTTTATGACCGTTAAGACAAAAGATTTACATGAATCAATAAAAAGGATGATGCTCTTTTCGACATCTAATACACGGAGGGTTAAGTTTACAGTTAAGAAAAACATGCTGGACATTTCTGCTGAAGATGTCGACCTGGGAGCTTCGGGCGAAGAGAAAGTTGTTTGCGAATATAGCGGGGACGAAATAGAGATCGGGTTTAACTCAGCTTATGTAAACGATATTTTAAATCATATGAGCACGGAAGAGACCATCACATTTAAACTTCATTCGTCTACGAAAGCGGTAATAATTGAACCGGTAGAAAAAAAGGAAAACCAAGAATTAATGATGCTCTTAATGCCGGTACGTTTGAATAATTAGAAATGGTTCTTAGACAAATTGATTTGACAAATTTTAGGCTTCATAAGAAGACGCTGTTAAACTTTTCGGATAGTATTAATTACGTTGTTGGTGGAAACGGTCATGGCAAAACTTCAATTTTAGAGGCAATTTATTATTTGTGTACCACTAGGAATATAAATTCATCTGCCGATATTGATGTTGTCTCTTTTGGTCAGGAATTCTTTGAAGCCGCCGCCGGCTTTAAGGAACTTACGGAAGATCACGCAAAGATTGTTTACGACTCGTCGCGGAACAAAAAATTTTACTTCTTAAACGATAAACCTGTAAACAGTTCTTCATCAATAATAGGGAAATTTCCGATTGTTGTACTGGTTCAAGCGGACCACGCTATTACATTAGGAGGTCCTTCCGATAGAAGAAGGTTTGTAGACTCCGTAATCTCCCAGGCGAGTGAAACGTATTTGAAAATCCTTATTGATTACAACAAAACGCTTAAACAAAGGTCTAACCTGCTTTTTCAAATAAGAGAGTCCGGCAATAGAGAATTAATAGAGCAGCTTGATTCATGGACGGCATCTTTAATCAGCTTGGGGACAGAGATAATAAAACACAGAGAAAAATTTGTAGAGGATTTTAACGCCTACATAAAGGAGTCATACGGCAGAATTATGGGTCATGAAGAAGAGCCGGAGATAGCGTATGATTCCGCTGTTAAAGGTGAAAGCGCAGATATTGAAGAAAATTTCAGTTCAGCACTGGATGAGATAAGAGATAACGAAATTCGAAGAGCCTCTAACCTTGTAGGTCCGCATCGGGACGAGTTTATTTTTAAAATAAATGATCTTGAGCTAAGGCGATTCGGCTCACAGGGTCAGCATAAAACTTTTCAGATATCGTTAAGGTTCGGTGAGTTTTTCTATTTGAAAGACAAACTTTCTAAAAAACCAATCTTTTTAATGGATGATGTTTTCGGTGAGCTTGATACTTACCGGGCAGAAAAAATCAGCGAGTACTTATCTGAAATTGGACAGGCTTTCATTACAATGACCGATTTAACGAGAATGGAAAATCTTAACAAAGGCAGCAACACACTAACGATAAAAGTTGAGCATGGCAAAGCAGTATATGCATAATAAGTTTAGAAGCATATCGGATGTGATTGATAAAGAAAAGGAATTTGAAAAGTTCAGGAAAACGGCGAAAGACTTTTCTGTAGTTGAAGATTTTTCAAAACTTTTCCCCGACCTTAAAGAAATAGCGCAAGCAGTAAGAGTTTCGAAAGGAACGCTCTATTTGAGAGTTGAAAACTCAGTATGGAAGAGCGAGCTGAATTTTCAAAGGAAATTGATCGCGGAAAAAATAAACAACCACTACAAAGACAAGGTGATTTCTACAATAAGGTTTTTATAACAGAGACTAACTATGGCACCAAAGAAAAAAGCAACAAAAGCTGGAGCGTCTTCGCAGAATGATTATACAGCGAAGAATATAAATGTACTAAAAGGACTTGAAGCGGTTCGCAAACGACCTGCAATGTATATCGGCGATGTCGGTGCTCGTGGACTTCATCATTTGATAAATGAAGTTGTCGACAATAGCATAGACGAAGCACTTGCCGGCTACAACGATAGGGTGATTGTCGTTCTTAACAAAGACGGCAGTGTGACGGTTGAAGACAAAGGAAGAGGGATACCTGTAGATATTCATCCCGAGGAAAAGAAATCGGCACTCGAGGTTGTAATGACGGTTCTTCATGCGGGCGGTAAATTCGATAAAAATTCGTACAAAGTATCCGGGGGATTACACGGTGTCGGCGTCTCGGTAGTTAATGCTCTTTCCGAATGGATGAGTGTTGAAGTGAAAAGGGATAAAAAAATATATGTCCAGGAATATAAAAGAGGGATACCGAAATCGGCGGTAAAAGAAAAAGGAACGTACAAAGGAGATAACACCGGCACGAAGATTACTTTTATGCCGGACAAAGAAATTTTCAAAACAACGAATTTCAGTTTTGAAACAGTGTCAGAACGAATGCGTGAGCTTGCATACCTGAACAAAGACGTTACAATGATTTTGAAAGATGAGGTTGATAAACAGGAAGAAACATATAGATTCAAAGGCGGCTTAATTGATTTTGTTAAATATCTCGACGAGCAGAGAAATACTTTGCATAAACCCATTTACATCGAGGGTGAAAAAGAGAACACACCAGTCGAAATTGCTATCGAGTACAGCGATTCATATTCTGAAAATATTCACTCCTATGTGAATAATATAAATACAATCGAGGGCGGAACTCACCTTGTAGGATTTAGAACCGCACTAACGAGAACGTTCAACAATTATGCAAACAAGAACGGACTCATAAAAGAGAACAGCAAAATTAATCTAACCGGTGACGATTTTAAAGAAGGATTGACAGCAGTTATTTCCATTAAAGTAATGGAACCGCAATTTGAAGGGCAAACTAAAACGAAGCTCGGAAACGGCGAGGTGAAATCGATAGTTGAGACTATAGTAGGCGAAAAGCTGTCCGAGTTCTTAGAAGAAAACCCGTCCATTGCAAAAAAGGTAATTGAAAAATGCGTAAGGGCTGCCGAGGCGCGTGAAGCGGCAAGGAAAGCTCGTGATCTTATAAGAAGAAAGAACGCGCTTGACTCACTTCATTTACCGGGCAAACTTGCAGATTGTTCTATTAACGATCCCGAACATTGTGAAATATATATTGTTGAGGGCGATTCTGCCGGCGGCTCTGCTAAACAGGGAAGGGACAGACGCTTCCAAGCGATACTACCGATAAAAGGAAAAATATTAAATGTGGAGAAAGCCAAGATAAACAAGATTTTGGAGAACGCTGAGATTCAAGCAATGATTTCTGCTGTTGGTGCGGGAATTGGTGAAGATTTTGATCCGGCAAAATCTCGTTACGGAAAAATTATTTTAATGACGGATGCCGACGTTGACGGCAGCCATATTAGAACTTTGCTTTTGACCTTTTTGTACCGCCATATGAAAGAATTGATTGCATCCGGCAAGGTTTACATTGCGCAGCCCCCGCTTTATAAAATTAAAAAGGGAAAAGAAGAATTGTATGCGTTTGACGACGACGAACGCGATAAAATATTGAAGAGATTTAAGGCCGACTCCAAAGGGAAAGGCAAAGCGAAAGAAGAGGAGGTTGTTGAAGTTGGGGAAGGCGAAGAAGCTCCGGAAGCAAACACCAAGGGTATAAACATTTCGCGGTACAAAGGTTTGGGCGAAATGAATCCCGAGCAGCTCTGGTCGACGACGATGAACCCGGAAACAAGAACAGTTCTCCAGGTTAACCTGGAAAGCGCTGCCGCAGCAGATAAAATTTTTGAAACGCTTATGGGCGACGCTGTTGAACCGAGAAGAAATTTTATAGAGAAACATGCTAAGTACGCTAACTTAGATGTGTAGTGCTTTTTACCGCTCTTGACGTCGGGGATTTATAGTAAGAGCAGGGAGAGAGAATAGTAACAAACGACGAAAGAAAAATCTAAAAACAGAAGAATTTTATGGCGACCTTTTTTGAAAAGATAGTACCCGTTTCACTCGAAGACGAAATGAAGTCTTCCTACATCGATTATGCAATGAGCGTGATTGTTGCACGCGCACTACCTGATGTGAGAGATGGACTTAAACCTGTACACCGCAGGGTTCTTTTTGGAATGCACGAACTCGGCGTTCCGTATAACAAGCCTTATAAAAAATCCGCACGTATAGTTGGTGAAGTTCTCGGTAAATATCACCCGCACGGGGATGTAGCTGTTTACGATTCAATGGTGCGCATGGTGCAGGAGTTTTCTTTGCGTTATCCGTTGGTAGACGGGCAGGGAAACTTCGGATCGATCGACGGTGATTCACCGGCAGCAATGCGTTACACAGAAGCACGGCTTGCGAGAATTGCAGACGAAATGCTTCGTGATCTTGATAAGAACACGGTTGAATTTACACAGAACTTCGACGAGTCTTTGCAAGAGCCGACGGTTCTTCCGTCTTACTTGCCCAATTTACTTATTAACGGCGCTAGCGGAATAGCCGTTGGTATGGCAACAAATATTCCCCCTCACAATCTCGGCGAAATCATCAGCGGTCTTATTGCGATGATTGAGAATCCGAAGCTGAAGTCGGAAGACCTGATGAAATATGTTAAAGCCCCGGACTTCCCGACGGGCGGCATAATTTATGGATTTGAAGGAGTTAGAGATGCGTTTTTAACGGGCAGAGGCAGAATAGTTCTCCGTGCCAAGGCAAACATTGAAACACTGAAGAACGACAGGGAAAATATTGTTATTACCGAGATCCCTTATCAAGTAAATAAAGCAACGTTAATAGAGAAAATTGCCGACCTTGTACGCGGGGGAAAGATAGACGGCATTTCAAATATTCGCGATGAATCCGACCGCGATGGGATGCGGGTTGTAATTGAAATGAAACGGGACGGTCAGCCGGCTGTGACGTTGAACCAGTTGTTCAAGCACACTCAAATGCAGGTAACGTTCGGCGTTATTATGCTGGCACTTGTAAACGGCGTACCGAAAGTACTTAATCTTCAGCAAATGATGCAGTACTTCCTTGAGCACAGGATGGACGTACTTGTCAGGAGAACAAAGTTTGATCTTGATGCTGCCGAACGGCGTGCTCATATCTTGGAAGGCTACATTATTGCTCTCGATAATATTGATGCCGTTATTGCAACAATTAAAAAATCCAAGGACGTAGAGACTGCAAGAACGAATCTGATGAAGAAGTTCAAGCTTTCCGAAATACAGGCGAAAGCAATTTTGGATATGAGGCTGCAGCGCCTGACCGGACTTGAACGCAAGAAAATAGAAGATGAGTACAAAGAGACGATAAAGCTGATCGAAAAACTAAAAGGTATTCTCAACAACGAAAAGAAAAGAAAACAAATTATTAAAGAAGAACTGCTTGCGCTTAAAGATAGATATGCTGATGAGCGCAGGACAGAAATTGTTCATGACTACAAAGAGTTTTCTCTTGAAGATATTATTGCTGAGGAAGATGTTGTAGTTACAATTTCACACCAGGGCTTTATAAAACGTTTTCCTGTCAGCGGGTATAGGCGTCAAGGCAGGGGTGGAAGAGGTGTAACAGGCGCGGGAACAAAAGAAGAAGATTTTATCGAACATATGTTTGTTGCCTCAACCCATCATTATATAATGTTCTTTACCGACCGTGGAAAATGTTACTGGCTTAAAGTTCATGAAATTCCGGAAGGCGGCAGGGCTGCAAAAGGAAGATCTATATTGAACCTGCTTCAAAAAGCCAAAGAAGAAGACATAACTGCATTCGTTACGGTTAAAGAGTTCAGTGACGACAAGTATATTGTAATGGCTACCGAAAAAGGTACGGTCAAGAAGACGGTTCTTTCCGCATATTCAAACATCAGGCGCGGGGGAATTAATGCAATTAATCTTTCGGCGGGAGATAGATTAATAGAAGCTAAACTGAGCGAAGGAAAGAACGATATAATTATCGGAACAAGAAACGGAATGGCAATCCGTTTTAATGAAAAGGATGTAAGGAACATGGGCAGAACCGCAACCGGTGTACGCGGCGTTAAACTTGGCAAGAACGATATTGTAATTGGGATGATTGTTGTTACCAATGCGAATACACTTATGGTTGTAACCGAGAAAGGTTTTGGCAAGAGGTCGGAGATAGAAGACTATAGACTGACCCGCCGCGGCGGCAAAGGTGTAATTACGGTTAAAACATCCGACAAGAACGGAAAACTTATTGCAATGATGGAAGTAAACGATAACGACGAGTTGGTTATCATTACGGTTAAAGGAATGGTGATTCGTCAGGCGATCAGTCAGATAAGAGTTATGGGAAGAAATACCCAGGGCGTTAGATTGATAAGACTTAACGAAGGCGACGAAATAGCAGACATTGCACGCGTAGTTCCCGAAGACGAAAATGGTGATTGAGAGTGGAAAAAGTTGTTAAAAAAATATCGTTGAAGGACAAGCACAATTACGATCTTGAATATTGGTTGTCGAAAACGCCGGAAGAAAGATTCGCCGCAGGAGAAGAATTAAGAAATAGATACAAAAGGTATTTGGGAAATGCTTACAAAGGATTTCAAAGAGTTCTTAGAGTTATTAAACAATCATCAGGTTAAATATTTGGTGGTTGGTGGTCATGCCGTGATTTTCTATGGTTATGTTAGGTATACTGGCGACTTAGATGTGTGGGTTAGCAATAAAAAAGAAAACGCCAAGAAAATGGTAAAAGTGATTAACGAGTTTGGTTTTTCTTCTCTCGGTTTGACAGAAAAAGATTTTATGGAG
>CAZRIQ010000003.1:0-24968 GCA_964600175.1 uncultured Melioribacter sp.
TTAGGGAAATAGTCAAAAGCACCGAGTCTCACGGATTCAATTGCAACCTCAACACTTCCTTGAGCCGAAAGCATAATAACAGGAAGATCCGGCTTAATCTGTTTCAATTTACCCAGGATCTCGTTGCCGTGAATATCCGGCAGCATTATATCGAGGAGAATCAAGTCGGGATCTTCGGAAATAGAATCCATAGCCTCCTGCCCGTTGGTAAAGGTCTTAATGTTGTAGTTCCATTGATTCTTGACCCAGTGACTAACCATTTTAAGAATCGATTCTTCGTCATCGATAATAAATACAAGTCGTTCCAATATAACCTCTCCTTTTATTTAGGCAATCGAATAATAAAAGTCGTTCCGTTATTCGCTTGACTTTTTACTTTTATCAAACCTTTGTGAAGATCAACAATCTGTTTTACGGTTACCAAACCGAATCCCGCACCGGCAGCCTGCTGACTTTTTCTTTTTATTTTGGAAAACTTCTGAAACAAATTGGAAATCTCTTTCTCGGGAATACCAACACCGGTATCGCTTATTGCCACTTCAATTTCCCTGCCGAAATCATGAACGATTATTGAAATCCTGCCCCCTTTGCCTGTAAACTTGACTGCATTCGACAACAAATTTGAAAACACTTTGGTAATTCTATCTTTATCGCCGTCCATCATTATCTCGTTGTTATCGTAGTCCTTTGTCAGCACAAGCTCTTTTTTCTTTAGCTGTTTTTCGTAATCTCTTACAGTTTCATTAAGTACCTGAGCCAAATTAAAAGTGGAGATGTTCAACTTTTCTTCACCCGTTTCCAATCTTGAAAAATCCAACAAGTCATTTATCAACTTAGCCAAACGCCTGCCTTCTGCAAGAATTATTTCACTAAACTCTGTCATGGTTTCCTTTGTTATCTCGGAGTCTGAAACAATCGTTTCGGCAAAACCTACTATGGATGCAAGGGGTGTTCTCAACTCATGTGAAATATTGGAAATAAATTCGCTCTTCAGTTTATTGAGTTCTTCCAGTACATTAATTTTATGCCGGGCTCTCTCCCTTTCAATCGATATTATTCTATTAGCTTCGATCAGTTTTGCATTAAGATCACGAATTTTCCATTCGTCATGTATTCTGTTTGTAATGTTTCGCCCAATACTAAACATACCAGCTACTTCACCATCGGTCACCATTGGTCTTGCATGTATCTCGAAAACAACTTCTTTATTTTCCCTACTGAGAAACTTTGCTTCAAAAACAGTTGTGCAATCCGATACCAAAATTTTTTGGAACGCTTCGGCTATCTTCGGTTCGTCTTCTTTGGTAATGAATTCGAGGAAATGTCTTCCTTTTATTTCATCCGGTTTATAACCGAGTTCGGCAGCCCCGGTGTCGTTTATCAAACTGAAATACCCGAATCCGTCAAGAATAAAAATTAGATCGTCTGCGGTTTCAATTAGACTTCTGAATCTTGACTCGGACTTCTCAAGATTCAACCGCGTCACTTTCTCATCGGTTATATCCTGTATAACGCCGACAATCTTAGATACCGATTTGTCTTTGTAAACCGGAACACCCGTATGTTTTACCCAGTGTTCTTTTCCAAATCTGTCTTTCAATCGGTACTGCACAACGGCTTCTTCGCCGGAACGTATTTTCTTCAAGAACTCTTTATACTCTTTAATATGCTGGGAATAAATGGACCGCGCCAGTATAGAATTTCTCTTATAAATTTCTTCGGATGTATAACCCAACAAACCGCTGACCGCGTCCGATATATAAAGCATCTTCGAGGTATTCGCATCGGTAGCATAGAGAATAGTCTGCGTTACATTAACTATATCAATAAAGTTTTGGTCGGAGATCATCTATTATTTATAACTTAAAATAGGTTTTGAATTTTTGTTCTATTAACTTAAAAAACACATACTGCTAATTTCCCATTTTAAGACAAGCAATGCATCAAAAATATTCACTTCAATATAAGAAAATAGTTCATATTTGCATATCTAAACATGCTTTTAATCTTCCGGTCTTTATAATAGGCAAAAAGCAACTGTGGACTTAGAGAGAAGATAAAACATCCGTAACTCGCCAAAATCTGCCGATATTGTGCCGAATGCTGAGTGTATTGATATTGAATAGTTCCTTATTTTTGTGCTTACGGATTATGAAAAAGCAAATCAAAAAACCCGAACTATTAGCCCCTGCCGGCGATTGGACAATGCTCGTTTCCGCAATTAATAGCGGTGCAGATGCCGTCTACTTCGGTCTGAACAAACTTAACATGCGGGCAAACGCAGAAAATTTTTCATTGGAGGAATTAGACAAACTCTCTGACTACTGTAAAAAGAGAAACGTTAAGACATACCTTACGCTAAACAGCATCATTTACGAAAACGAGGTAAATGAACTGGATGAAATAATTATCGCTGCCCAAAAAGCCGGAGTCGATATGATTATATGCTGGGATACAGCGGTGATTCAAAAGTGTTTAGAATACAAAACACCTTTTTGCATAAGCACGCAAGCCTCGGTTTCAAATTCATCGGCAGCTTTGTTCTACGAAAATCTCGGGGCAAAGAGAATTGTGCTGGCAAGAGAATGCACTCTCGATAAAATAAAAGAAATAAAATCCAAGGTCGATATTGAGATTGAAACTTTTGTACATGGTGCTATGTGTGTTGCAATAAGCGGAAGATGTTTTATGAGTCATGAAATTTTTGACAAGAGCGCAAACAGAGGCGAATGTATTCAGCCGTGCAGAAGAGAATATGAAATAAAAGATGTTGAAGACGGCTATTCTTTAATACTCGGCAGCGATTATGTAATGTCTCCCAAAGACCTTTGCACAATTGAGTTTATCGACAAATTAATCGAAGCAGGAATCGATTCCTTTAAAATAGAGGGCAGAAAAAGAAGCCCGGAATATATAGCGAAAGTCGTTTCGGCTTATAAACATGCCGTTGACTTGTACTTCGAAAAAATGCTCGATGACAAGACAAAACAAGAGATGCTTCGTGAACTAAAAAAAGTTTACAATCGCGGATTCTCAAGCGGATTCTACTTTAACGAGCCGGGTAAAGAAGACTTTACAAAAACATATGGGAGTGTTGCAACAACAAGAAAAGTATATATAGGAAAAGTTCTTAATTATTATAAAAAGAAAAGTATTGCTTATATAAGCTTGGAAGCCGGCACTCTCAAAGAGGGTGAATCAATCTATATAATAGGAAATACAACTGGAATCGTTGAACTATCGCCTCCTTCACTAATGAAAGACGAAACTGCAATTGAACAGGGATGGAAGGGTGATAAAATTACTTTTGTTTGCAGTCAGCGCGTGAGAGAAAACGATAAAGTCTATAAAATTGTTCAAGTGGAAGAATAATTATTTCCACGTTAATTTAGGCGGGCGTTTAGCGCCAAAACTTACAATGGCTTCATTCAAATCGGAAAAGATTTTAAACACTTTATCCATTCTTGTGAGGACGAACATCAAAGAAGGCGCTTCTTTATTATAAACAAGACGCATATCACCGTTCAACGAACTGACTTTTTTTAACAACGAGACCATTGCGCCTAAGAAAGTAGAATCGATGTATTCACAGATGCTCAGGTCAACGACGAGCTTTATTGAACCGCCGTCAATAACCTCGTTCGTAAATTCCTTAAATTTTACGGCTTTAGTAAGCGTTGCACGCGTAAGAAAAACGTGAATTACCGAAACATCGCCGAATTTTTCAGACTTAAATTCCATTGATTTTCCTAAGCGCTAATAACATTATATATAGTTTTAATGCGCCAATATATAAATTCTTGTGCTAATTAGAAATAACTTAAAGTGCCGTGTTAAAAGTCTTAAATTTCTACGGTTTCGAATAATTATAGGTGTGCAGCCGATTCAATAACTTTTTAAAAGTAAGAAGGCGAAGAACTTTGAAACTAGTTTCTTCGCCACTCTTAAGGACGGAGGATTCATTATAGTTTCAGCAATTGAAGTGCCAATACAAACATTTCATCATACTAATTGAAACCGGAAGGTGGATTTTATGACGTGGTATACATCACACAAAAACACGAAAATTTTTCGCACATCTGCGAATATTTTTCGCGGCTCTCATCAAAACGGGACTCTAAAACTAAACTGGACCCCGTTGTAAGGAGCAATACTAAAAGATGCATTCGACTGATTATCGGCAGCCTCTTGAGGCGGGTTATCCAAGAGCAAAATATCTATTTGGCTGTATACCCAGACTGCTATGTATGAAATAATAAAAATATTCCTTGTCTTATACGAATCATTATAAGCATTGTATTTGGCATTAATCAATGTATTATCTGTCTCGCTTAGATAGTCATCTTCTTTTCTGTTTGTATCTATTATATAATGAATCATTCCTCCCAAAAGTCCGAGGCTTACCCCGGAAATAATTGCCCCCTTTACAAATTGAGATGAACTCATTTGTCCCCACCCCGGTAAGAATATATTCTTTATCATCGAGCCGCGGTAATTAAACTCCTGCTTCAAGCCAATAGGATTTTTCCGAACGGAAAGTGAATCATGGACAGTTTCATTGTTTGATGGTTGAGCTACAACCGAGCTTTTCACATCATTGAAAAAGGAAATTACTTTCGGTGAGATTTTTGCGGGATCTGGTGCATAATTTTTATCTAACTTGATGAGCTGTTCAAAGCTTCTTCTGGAAGAAGCTTCATCACCAATGGAATAATAAGAGATCGCCTGAATTTCATAGACCTTCGTAAGCAACGAATCCGATAAATTACCGGACATTATAAGCTTGTTCGCCGAGTCAATTACTTTTTGATACTCAAACGATTCAAATTGTTCTTTCAGCTTGTTGAATTCCGATCGCTGTGCAAAGAACACCGCAGTCCAAAGAAATAATATTAATATAAAAGGTTTTTTCATTTACTTTACAAGAAGCATTTTACGGGTAAAGTCGAAATCTTTGCCTCGCAAACGTACAAAATAAATTCCGCTTGAGACATCTCTTCCGTAACTATCTTTTCCGTTCCAAGTTGCCGTATAATTACCGGCACTGAAAAATCCGCTCTCTAAAGTTGCTACTTTTTCGCCAAGAATTGAAAACACCTCCAGAACAATATTTTCGGTACGCTTCAATTCAAAAGTGATTTTAGTCGATGGATTAAAGGGATTCGGATAGTTTTGATAAAGGTTATTCTCCGTAGGAATAGAATTTCTATCGGTTCTCACTGCAGTAACTGTATCATCATATATCTCAACAAACGGAACAACTTTACCATCTTTATCTCTTCCGCCAAACACGGCAATTTTACTAATTGTACTGTTCCATACAACCGCGATAGGATTTCTCCTGGCATAATTCAAAGGCGGTCCATGGGTAATTGACAAAGAGTTGTCGGGATTTATTTTCACTACCTCAACGCTCGATAACGCTTCCTGAGACTGTCCATAACCACCAATGATAAATGTTTTATCAAGAAGCGGATTATATACCGCGGCACCAGCCGCGCGAACTTCCAGCAAAGTTTTATTTAGTATCTCAAAATTCTGCTGTGGTATGTTAAATCTTCTTATCCAATCTGTAACAGTAGTGAAAACTCCACCGAAGATATAAATGTAATCTCCTATTATCACCGTCATGTGATCCGAGGGGATTTGTACGCTTGAAATATCGTAAGTAAATGTTTCTCTTTTTTCCAGGAGGTCATACTGAACAATATAATTTATAGTATCGGAAGACTGAATATGGGTACCCCCAATTATATACAAATTATCCCCAACTATGTGACCAGTAGACTGTGATCTGCCAAAATTTTTCTGACTGTCAAAAATAATTGGTTCCATACCTGAGTTAAAGTCCCAGCTTTCCATAGTATATTTGTTAGAAGAAGTTTCGCTCGTTCCTCCAAAATATAAAACGCCGGTTTTCCATACATTGGCAACAAAAAAGCTTCTTTTCTCTTTCATTGAATCTACAATTTGCCATTGGTTTTGTATGGGATCATATTCTTGAATCCAATTCACACGATCCTGAATTTTCGAAGAATCCGAGTATCCGCCGAAAATATAAATCTTTTGGTTCCCGAGAGCAGGCGATTGCGGATAAAGAACTGCCTGTCCACCGGTAACCGGGTGAGGCATCCGGCCTACAACTCTCCACGAACCCTGCGCTACAACAATAAAATTGAAGCCCACAAGAATTGCTAAAACGTAAATTATTTTTTTCATGTTTTAAACTTTTTTTTATTATAAAGTCAATTTTTATACCAGAAGACTACCTGTTCATATTAAAATACAATCTAAGTGTATCACCCCTGTTCGCATTGACTACCGTATCAATGTTTTTATAATTAGGATTTTTAATTGTAATCCTGTTTTCCCCGGGTGTTAATTTAATTGGTGCTATTATCGGGGTCTGACCTTTTAATTCCCCATTTATATATACATTACCCCACGGCGAAACATTACACGATAGGTAAGCAAGCAAAGTGTCCAAAACAATACTCAAGTTGGTCGTTTTATCCGGCTCAATTTTTATGAACGCAGAATAGACCGGGTAATCCGGATGTATGAGTTTTAATGTGTGTTCACCGGATTGTAATGAAATTGCTGAATTAAGAGGGGTTGTTTCTTTCTTCACTCCATCGATATAAATCTCAGCCCACGGGTAACACTCAATGAACAGTTTTCCGTTTTTTGCTACAGCAGGCGGGGTAATAGGGACAACATTATTTTCGTTTTCGCGACCGTTCTCAACAACTTTATTTTGTTGACTATCTGTTTCCCTCGGTTTTTCATCAGCAGCGTTCTTGAGAGTATTAATCTTATTCTGGTCCTCGGTACCGTTTTCATTCCGTTTGTTCAATTGTGTCTCAACCGGTTTGGTCTTTAGATTATCAATAGGGGTAGGATTTTCATTATTAGTATGCCCGAAGTTCACCAATAAAATAACAACAACCACTGCAACCACCATAAAAGAAAACACCACCGCAATCAAATCTCTTTTTCTTTTTGATTTTGATGATATGTCCAAACTATAACTTGAGTTATCAACATTTACATCCAGTTCATCCAAAACATTTGCTGCCGATTCATATCTTTGATTTGGATTTTTCTGTAATAACTTTTGAATAATCTTTCTTATCTGTTCCGGCAGATCTTTTATATCTTCGTTTATTTCATCTTCGTTAAAACTAATTATTTGATTAATTGTAAGATTCACATTCTCTTTGAGAAACGGATTCTTGCCTGTATACATTTCATATAAAACTACCCCGACGGAAAACAAATCGCTTTTAACCGTAAGCTTTTCTCCGCGAATTTGTTCCGGTGACATATAACTCGGTGTGCCGACAATCGAATAGGGCTGCGTTACTAAATTATCTTCGGCGGAAAGTGCTAACCCAAAATCACCCACTTTCAACTGAAAATTTGCGTTAATAAAAATATTTTCCGGTTTGATATCTCGGTGTATAATTTTGTAATTGTGCGCATAATCGAGACCCTTTAGTAACTGAACGGTCAGCATTTCTTTTTGTTCAATTGTAAGATCGTTTTTCCGGATTGCGTTTCTTAAACTCTGTCCTTCAAAATACTCGAATGAGATGTAGAAATATTCTTTGCTTGTTCCAAAGTCGAGCACTTTAATTATATTGGGGTGATCCAGCTGGGCTAAAAGTTTTGCTTCTCTTTTGAATCTTTCAACGAGAGTGTTATCTGCCATCTTTTCCGTATTTAAAATTTTCAGAATGATTTTTTTAGAAAGATAAATATGATTGGCAAGAAACACGCTCGCGTGTTCATCCTTCTTCAGAATCTCAATTACTTCAAACCTGTCGAACAATATTTCAGTGGAAAGCTGAGGCATCATATCTGCCCATCGATTTCTTTTAACTTAAGCTGTACCCACCGTACCGAAACATCAAGGGATTTCGCAGCCAGTGTTCTATTTCCGTTGAATTGAGCAAGACGTTTCTTCAATAAGAATATTTCAAACTCGCCCAACGTGCCGTTGAACTGCTTGGTCTCGTCCTGTTCTTCTAAAATTATATGCTCTTCGGTAAGCTTATTTGCATCGCAAAGAATCAGTGCTCTTTGAATTACATTTATCAATTGACGGATATTCCCGGGCCAGTAATATGTTTCCAGCTTTTTAATTGCAGCCGGTGTAACCGATACTTTTTTGTCGCCGAATTTTTCTACAAAAAATTTAGCAAGCAAAGGAATGTCGCTTCTCCTATCCCTAAGCGGGGGAATTCTAATTGGAAAAACATTAAGCCGATAGAATAAGTCTTCCCTAAATTGTCCGTCTCTAGTCATTTCCTGAAGATCTTTATTGGTGGCGGCAATAATTCTCGATTCGACTTTTCTAATGTTTACATCACCGAGGCGGATTATTTCCCTGTTTTCCAGAACACGCAGTAGTTTTGCCTGCAACGCCGTAGAAATATCTCCAATCTCATCTAAGAAGAAAGTGCCTTTGCCAGCCGCTTCCAACAGCCCCATTTTGTCCGAATTGGCACCCGTAAACGCACCCTTTTTATAACCGAAAAGTTCGCTTTCAAGAAGGTTATCCGGAATTGAACCACAGAACTGTGCAAGGAACGGTTTATCTTTTCTCTTACTCAAATCATGAATTGCTCTTGCAACCAGTTCTTTTCCCGTCCCGCTTTCACCAATTATTAAAACTGTTGCGTCCGTCTGTGCAACTTTATGAACAAGCTTTGCCAGACTTCTCATCGCGGGACTGTTACCAATCATCTCGGGAATTTCTTCAACGGACTGAAGCTGATTAATTAAAATCCGGTTTTCTTTTTCGAGCTCCTCAAAACGGATTATTCTATCCAAAGCAAGAGAGACAAGGTTCGAAAAGAAGTTCAAGAAGATTAAGTTTTCTTCGGTAAATTCCTTCCTGTTTAGCCGGCTGTCGGCAACAATCACTCCCCAAATTTTATCATCGCGAAAAATCGGTACACCGATTACGGATTTTATTCTTTGAATCTGAACACTCTGAAATTGCGATAGGTTGGGATCAGACTGAACATCATGATAAAGTAGCGGCTTTTTTTCTCTAATTACTTTTCGCAAAATACCGGACGAAAACTCTTCCAGGTTAGTAATACTTTCACTCGAAATTTTTCTTCCCGTCACCATTGAAAATTCATTTTGGGATTCATCGTAGCGAGCGAAGATGCCGCGCTCTGCGTTAATCACCTTTATTACAATATCAATCGCTTCTTCAATTAACGACTCCTGGTGTGTAGAAGAATTTAGAACCTGACTGAAATCATAGAGCGCTTCGTACTCTTCTTTAGAAAGGTTTTTTAACTGGTTTATATTTTCAACAAATGAATTTGCCATAAAATATTCTTTTATTGAACAACAAACGATACCGGTATCGAACGGCACCTATTTTGAAAATCATCAATGCACCAAACCACCCAATAGTAGTCACCCTTGGGCAGTGTCTGGTCAACCGTATAATTTACCGCATCCTGTGATATGTTACCTTTCGACCAGACTTTCACCGGCGAAAGTTCGTTAGTATAAATCTCCAATTTGTACTTAAAACTAAATCCGGGTATGAACCTATCCCAAATCAACTCGATAGGATTATTTACAGTGTCTTTGTTTGAAGGAGTTTGCACTGTTATTAATTGTTTAATAATTCTCTTAACGCTTGCACCCCCCACATTAAACACTTTACCGTTTATGTCCTTTACTATAACACCAAAACTTTTGCCTATAACGTCTTCAAAAAATGTCAGGTGCAAATCGGATGTTTCAAAACTATTACTATAATATCTTGTTGCAGGGTTATATACCAGTGGCTCCATAAAATTCAAGTCAGCATTACTTACAAATACGGAATCGACATCATTTTCTTCATCTGAAATTGAAGAGTCGAAGAAAAGGGAGTAATTTGCATTAGAGTATGTGTTTTCAACAGATGTATATACTCCAAAATAGTTCAGCGTTGGATTGGCATTTAAAAACACATCGTCGGCTCTTTGATTTCTTTGTTCTCCCCATTGAATAGTCAGCGAGTCGCTGCTGAATCCGTCCTTATCGAAATAAAGTTTACCGCTTACCCTGGAAATGTTATCTATTTTATAATACCCTGTTGCGTCTGTCTCTACCAAAACATTTTGATTTTTCCAAAACACTTTAACACCCTGTATAGGATTTCTGGGCAACGCAACTTTTTTTACATAGCCATCAATCTGACCAATGGAATAATTCAACGTTTTATCATCTATCTGAACACTCAACTGACCATCCCATTGCACATCTGCAGAATCCCGTGCAAATCCATCTTTCTCAAAATAAATTGTACCATCGTCCGTTGTAGCGTTTGAAAACTGGTAATACCCGTTTTTATCTGTTTGGGTAAAAACATTCTGACTTTCCCAGATTACCTGCACGCCGCTCAGAGCTTGTCTTTGCGGGGTATATACATAACCGTAGGCTACACCGCTCGCATAATTGAGTATTTTATCGTTGATGCGTTTTGCCTTTTCATTTCCCCATTTTACGGACGCTGAGTCCCTCGCAAGTCCGGTTTTTTCATAATAAACCATACCATCTTTCCTCTGTACATCCGATATTTTGAAATACCCGGAAGAATCGGTTTCCACTACAACATTCTGGTTTTTCCACAATACTCTTACGCCGGCAACAGGCTGCCTTGGAGAAATGTACACGTACCCATCAAGCTGACCAAGTGTGTAATCCGGGTTTTGAGGATCGAGCGGATTTATTCTTGGTGCATCGCAGGAAAAAAATAAAAGCAGCAAAAGCGACAATGCTGAATAGAATGTTTTCTTTCTGTCCTTAAGAAATAACATATCAACGATGTTAAGTTTAAATAAAGATGTACTACAGAATTTAAATATGCGAATAAATTTGCGATTTATAAATTCAAATAAATATTTCCTTTTAAATAGAGGACTGCCTCACCTGATATTTTTACGCGGTCTCTCAACTGTTCAGTAAATAACTCACCGCCTCTTTTAGAAACTTGATGTGCTTTCATAACTTTCTTATTTAATTTTTCCGACCAATACGGAGTAAGAACCGTATGCGCAGAACCGGTAACCGGATCTTCATCTATTCCTTCGTTCGGAGCAAACATACGTGATACAAAATCAACCTGACTTCCTTTTGCAGTTATGATTACCGCGTGCGGGTGTAGTTTTCTAATCAGATGAAATTTAGGAGAATATGTTCTTATAAACTCCTCGGAATCAAAAACTACAAGGAGATAGAATCCGTTCATCAATACCTCAACCGGTTCTTTTCCGAAACATTCTAAAAGTTCTTTTGGCTTTTCAGTAGCGACAGGTTTATGAGAAGGGAAATCGAGTTCGAGTAAATTTTCTTTTTTGTTAACAAAAAGATCTCCGCTTTTAGAATTAAATTTCACCCGTGTCAAATCTTTTTCAATGAAATTAAAAATCACGAAAGCGGAAGCAAGTGTTGCGTGACCACACAACGGCACTTCGTTTACCGGTGTCATCCATCTTATATGATAATGATCTTCTTCCTTTATAAAGAATGCTGTTTCCGCCAAATTATTTTCAGCGGCGATATTCTGCATAACGGAATCATCGAGCCGTTTTTCTAACGGAACAACTGCTGCCGGGTTGCCGCCAAAAAGTTTTGATGCAAACGCATCTACCTGATAAATAGTCAACTCCATAATTTCCCCATTTAATTCTTACTCTTGATCATGCTCGTAATCTTGCTTCACTCTTATAGCAGATCAAGATTAAGAATAAGAGCAAGATTATTTGAAAAACATATCTTTATGTAAGAACGGTACGAGCGCTACTATTAGACCGCCGACATATAAATCTTTTCTATGCATCACCCCGTTTGTAAAATATCCTATTGCGCCGGTTTTTTGTTTTGTGTTTTGCTGATTCATAATTTCATCCATCACATCGCCGAGTTCAACCCCATCCAAAAGTTTTTCAACAACCGAATCCGGTAACTCAAAATGGGGAGAGGTTCCGAACCCTTCGTTTTCTTCCTTATCAATTATACACATTCCTCCGAAGGCAAACCATTTATTAAAGTGTTTTATGATTCCGCCTTCTATCCCCACAAAATATTCCGCACTTAAATTCTCAGCTTCGTTTAATTTTTTTAGTTCGAGTGCCCTGTTCCTTGCACCTAAAAAAGTTTCATTATTCACCGGCTGATCCGAAACCCCGGATTCAACGCTGATGCCGGTAACCTCAACATCGGCAAAATATTTTGAGAACGCTTCCTTTACGGAATTTATTTTAACCGGATTTTTTGAACCTACAAGCACTTTCACAAACAACTCTCAATTTCCAACTGATTCACCAATAGAAAAACACCCCGGTTTAAATTCGGGCGTCTTCATTATCATTTATAATGAAGTGTACAAAAATATGAAATTAGCACTTGACTTGTCTTGATGGACCGATGCGGAAAAGCACGAAAATCTATAAATATCATACTATTTCGAGCATTCTTTCGGTCGGCTTCTTTACTTGAGGGTAATTTTTTCGGATACCTTTATTTCGTACTGATCACTAAAACGTTTATAACATAACCGGCCGAGTATATAGTATACCGAAATTCTTATGTTTTCTTAATCATCAAATTTTATTTCGAAGTGCTCAAACAAATATTTGTTGAACTCCTCTTGCGACTTCAATTCCGTTTTGACTTTTTCTTTGCCTTCCCTAACGATTAGGGAATTATCCGAAAGCGTAATCCTTCCTTTTTCGGTTGCCTTAGTACAAACCATTCTTGTTCTAAAATGCGATGCCGGTGAATCCTGTTGAAAGTCACACATAGTTGAAAAATCTTCAAGTATTTTAGGTTCGGTTGTAAAACTATATTGCAAAGTCCACAAACCTTTTTCCAACTGCTCAACTATGAAATTTCCTTTAGATCCTCTCACACGATAAGTGCCGTTTATGTCGCTTACTGTCCCATTCGGTATCAAGATAGGTTTGCGGAACGAGTCACCAAAACCAACATCAACAAGGTAATCTTCCTTTAGATGAACAAGCAGCACCATGTGATCAAATTCCGGTCCGAGTATTTTTCTTGTGTGATCAAATACTCTTGCCGAAAACATGTCAACATTGAAGCCGAGATTAATGAGAAGCCAATGGAAAAGTCCGTTTAATTCATAGCAAAAACCGCCACGCTTTGTGGGAATAATTTTATTATAGATTCGTTCGACATCCAAAATAATTCTTGCACGGTCGGGAATGTCCAAATCTTCAAACGGAATTGCATACAGATGTTTGAGTTGAAGTTCCGCAAGAAATTCAAACGAAGGTTCTCTCGCTTCGTAAATATTCAGTCGTGATAGATATTCTTGTGTATTCATATAATTAAAAGGTTACTGCAGGTAATCCAAAATATTTTTTTAATAACGCAAGCTGACCAACGTGATACGCTTCATGTTCAGCCAGAAAAGAGATCATATTTATAACCGGTTTATCATTGCCGGGGAATCCGGATTCAAGCTTTGCATTCAGTTGTTTCGCAGTAAGACTGCTTAACTTTTTCTTAAATGTTTTATCTAGGCTCCTCCAGGTTGAAAGAACATTTTTGAGCCGGGGATATTTTATTAAATCTTCGATACTATTTGACCAGTCAACATATTTCGCGTACGGATTTCTCATCCTGCTGCCCAGGCTTTTCAAAAGATAATATCTTGCATCAAGCGTATGAAGAAGTATAAACATCATTGAGTTCGTTTTTTTATTCGGACGTTTTAAGGAAAGCATCTCGGTAACATCCTTAAAAGAGTTCACTGCTAATTTCGAGTTTACTTCATAAATGGAAAGAAGCGGTTTAATTATCGAATTCATAATTGTTCCCGTTTTGTTACAATGCTATATAAAAATCCAAGATAACTCATAGATTAAGATAAAATGCCTGATCGCATCTTCTGGAAAGATGTTCTGGGTAATATCTTTTGAAACCGTGCTTCGTATAAAGTCCTATTGCTTCTTTAAGAACGGAAGCGGTTTCAAGAATTATTTTTTTATACCCAAGCCTCTTTGCTTTTTCAATACAACGAATTAATAAGAGTTTCCCTATTCCTTTACCGCGATAGTTTTTGTTAATATACATTTTTCTTATTTCACATGCATCCGCGTCTATCTTAAACAAACCCATCGTCGCATAAACATTTCCTTCATCGTCCTCGGCTATTTCAAAAATTCCGTTTCCATTGATGTAGTTTTTTTCAATATCGTTTAAGTCGGAATCAGTCGAATCTACATCCGGCTTCAACCCGTATTCGGATAAAACGGAAAAAACCAGCTCTTTTATTTTCTGTTCATCCTTATTCGATGCGTTTCTCAATTTTATATCTATCATAATTATACTTTCTTAATCTCCAACGACCATGAAGAATAACGGGCTTCTTTTTTAAAAAGTACACAAAGGTTTCTATACAAATCCTTATTCACATAAAAAAAATATTCGGTCCCGGTAAATTCCTCGTCATCGGAATGATATATAGAAATTATTCGTTTCCCGTCTACCATGTACTTTCCCGTCATGTTGCCAAAAACGGAATTTCTCGATGTCCAGTCGGTTAAAGTTTCTTTTCCTCCAAGAGGATTTATAGTACAGGCATCAATTATTTCAAGCGGGTTGCTGCCGAGAATTTTAATTGTGCTTTCCTTCATCCACTTTTTCTCAAGGTGCGTAATAACTGCTTCTCCCTCAACCTTTGCCGGTTTATGACCGCTGTATGTATACTCGCCGTGTACAACCCAGATGGCAGAATCAAATAAAAATGTGTGCCTCATAATTGAAAATATTTTTATAAGTTATGAACAACTTATAATTGAAAAGTATGAATTTCAAGACTTTCCGATCCTTAATTTAATATAAAATATTCCTTTATTAATTTTCATAAAAACAAAAAGGACATTATATGATAATTACCAGGAAAACTTTTCTAAAAGTTTCCACAATTTTAGCAGGCGGTCTTATTTTGCAAGGAAGTAAATTAATCACAAAATCGACCGACTAAAAGATGAATCGTCTCTGGTTACCTGGATTGAATACCTGGAAGACATCGCTAAACGATTCTCCGACGATACAATATTTATTTTTGGTCATGGAACAACCGTAACCGGGAACAAAAACGACCTCTTTTCTATGAGAGATTATATAACCGCATTACATGATTTTGTTGAAAAAGAAATTAAAAACAGCAAAACCGAAAATGAAATTTTGTCTTCAAAAGAAATCCCTGGGGTATGAAAAAGGCAAGACGTGAACGGTAACATAATGAAAGCAAATCTTGCTGCTGCTTACGAGTTAATCGCGGCACCAAAATAAAGATTTCTTTTTTATGGATGGAATCTTTTTGCCGAGATCGGTTTTACAACACTAATGAACTTTAAGATGAATTATCAGGAGGAATGAAATTGGAAAAACAAAAAATAAAAATTGTGGGCTTTTCCGGCAGTTTGCGCAAAGGTTCTTATAACACCGCACTACTCAAATATGTTCAAAAAATTTCACCTCCCCATATAAATTTTGAAATTGCAGACATCTCAAAAATACCGTTATACAACGAAGATGTAAGGCTTGCAGGTGAACCGGAACCGGTAAAGGCATTTAAAGAACATCTGGCATCGTCCGATGCATTGATGATAGCTTCCCCGGAATATAACTACTCAATAGCGGGAGTAATGAAAAACGCAATAGACTGGGCATCCCGCCCGCTGGATACTTCTCCCTTAAATGGAAAGCCAGTTGCCTTTGTTAGTGTTGGCGGCAGATTCGGCGGTAGCCGTGCAGTTTATCATCTTCATCAAGTTGCAATCTTTACAAATATGTACCCGTTAAATAAACCCGAACTTCTGATTTCAAACGGTCCGGAAAATTTTGATGAGAACGGAAATCCGCTCGATCCAAAAATGGAAGAACGGGTGCTAAACTTACTCGATGCCCTCTATAAGTGGGCACTTCGGTTAAAACAAAACAGTTAAATTCCTATTGGAGAGTAGAAAATGAACGCTTCCGAATCAAAGAATAAGATTTGCCAAATTTGCGGCAACAAAAATATTAAACAGCTTAGACCGGCAATCACAGTCAGGCCGGCTATCTCTGATTTAATAAAAGAAGAGACCGGTTCATGGAATGGAACCGGATGGATTTGCGATGAACATCTTCAGCAGTATAGGCAAAAATACATTCAATCCATTCTGGAAAAAGATAAGGGCGAATTGACCAATCTTGAGAAAGAAGTATTGGAAAGTATTGAGCAAAACGAGATTGTATCAAAAAATTTGGAGCCGGAACTTGATTCCAATTTAACTCTTGGTCAGCGGCTTGCAGATAAAATTGCGGACTTCGGCGGCAGCTGGACATTCATTGTTTTGTTTTTTACTGCGCTTCTTCTTTGGATGTTAATTAACACTTACTTGTTATACAAAAAACCATTCGATCCGTACCCGTTCATACTTTTGAATCTCGTTCTCTCATGCCTGGCGGCTATTCAAGCACCGATAATAATGATGAGTCAAAACAGGCAGGAATCCCGGGATAGAAAAAGAGCGCTACATGATTACCAGGTAAATTTAAAAGCCGAGCTCGAGATACGCCAGCTTCATCAAAAGCTCGATCATTTAATTACAAACCAGTGGGAACGTCTGCTCGAAATTCAGGAAATCCAAATAGATCTTATGAATGAAATAAAAAAACCTCGCGACAATACCGTCAAAAAGTAAAGACGGTAATTAAATTTTACCTTTCCAAAAGGTTTATAGGCAACTTTGGTTATTGAGAATTTTCTTGGCTATTGCTGGAATTTCCCAACTCGTTGCTTGAGTTGGTATTCAGCCTGTTTGCTTTTTTAGCCGCATCTTTCAACAAAAATTCTATTTGAGCGTTGATACTTCTCAAATCATCTGCCGCCCATTTTTCAAGTGTGGCATAAATCTTTTCATCCATTCTTAAGAGAAATTTTTTCTTTTCCGCCATAGTTACCATTATCCGGCATGGGCAGCATGGTTCCTTCTCTGCATCTGCAGAATGTGCCCGGTTAACAAAACTACCCATGGGTATTTATTTAATGTTTCGTTCACTTTAAGAATTACTACTTCCGCCTTATCTTTAAGTGCAACTTTCTTGCTGAAAATCACCAGGGCTTCACCGCTCTCAGTTTGAATTTCAATTTTGGCTTTCCATACCTTACTTACAATTTTTAACCTTGCGCCGCGCGGAAGTTCAAGAGTTCCCGTTTGTTTGAAAAACTTCGGATGATAATGCGCAATAGGAAGTTCTTTGCCTTGTTCTCTAACATCCAATTTATTTTTCCAAAAACTCGGCTTGTAAAATTCCCATTTACCAAACAGTTCACCTTGGGTTTTTGCCCTTGTGCCAAATAGTCCCTCAAGTTTCAATGATGCAATTTCATCTTCACCGTCACGTAATTCAAAAACCGACTTGAACAACTTCGGTTGAATAAAAACCAAAGTCCTACCCTCGTAATCAGATAAACTCTTCATCTCTCTATCTCTCTACTGGTTAATCAATACTCTGTACTATCATTGGTAGAGTGTCCCCGTGTTAATAACCGGCTGTGCCTGGGTTTCGGAAACGAGCGCCACCATAAGATTATTTACCATAGTAGCTTTTTTATCTTCGTCAAGTTGAACTATATGTTGCTCACTCAAAGCGGTAAGAGCCATATCAACCATACCGACAGCGCCCTCAACAATCTTTTGTCGTGCAGCAACAATTGCCTGAGCCTGCTGTCTGCGCAGCATTGCCTGCGCTATCTCGGGTGCATAAGCTAAATAACTAATCCTCGATTCAATAACTTCAACCCCGGCAACCTCTAACCTGGATTGAACCTGTTTTTTCAGTTCTTCCGAAATTTCCTGTGTATTACCGCGCAAAGAATATTTGTCCTCTTCCGAGGAATCATAAGCGTAATCGGTTGCAAGTCCTCTAACCGCAGTTTCACTTTGAATATCGAGAAACTCTTCATAATTCTGAACATCAAAAATTGCACGCGCAGAATCGACAACGCGCCACACAATTACTGCAGCAATTTCGATCGGGTTACCGTGTAAATCATTCACTTTGATTTTTTCACTGTTAAAGTTGTGAATCCTCAAAGAGATTTTTTTCTTTTGTGTGAAAGGATTGACCCACCAGAACCCTGATTCACGAACCGTGCCTATATACTTCCCGAAGAGAACGAGTACGCGAGAATCATTCGGTTGAATAATGATAAATCCCCCAAATGATATTGCAATGATGATTGTTAACGGTATAAAAACCCAAAGAACAGTATCATCGTTCGTAAGTATTCCTTTTCGAAGAAGAAGAATATCAACAACTATCAACACTACTACGGAAAAGAGCGCAAGGAAACCGTTAAGTTTTTTTGCTGATTTTTCTACTATTGCTTCCATTTTACATATCCTATTTTATTGGCTATCACAACGATATCATATTGATAGCTTAAAATCAAGAAAAAATTCAAAAAAAGCAACTATTTTATTCCGAGAGACTTCCCAAAATCCAAGACAATATATCTTCACAATATTCTCTCAGTTTTAAAATCACTCTCATATTTCTACGAATAAAAACAGAACTCCCAAGCTACCGATCAATAAATTACATTTCTTTTTGACTTCTCTTTTTTCATCCTGTAATTTGAACAGTAGTAGTTACTCCATCTTTTCAAAAGTGACATATAAAATCACTTAATATATATGAAATTCCCTCTGCTGAAATTTTTATTGTTGCTCTTGCCAATACTAATATCTCTTAAAATAGATATGACTGCACAAAATAAAATTGATCCCGCCGCCTATCTCCCCGAAAACATTAATGGATGGGAAACCGGCGGCGACAGAACTTTTAATGAGGAGACTCTTTATAATTATATTGACGGCGGCGCAGAGCTATTTCTCAGTTTTGGATTCACAAAAGTATTTAATAGAATATATACCTGCGAGAATCAGGCCGAGATTATTGTCGATATTTTTTTTATGAATACCTCCTACGATGCGTTCGGTGTCTTCTCCCATTCGGCAGGAAAGATTGAACACGAATTCGGGCAGCAATCACAAACGCTCGAAGGCGCCGTAATATTTTGGAAAGACAATATTTACGTCTCCATTATGAGCAGCCCGGAAACACCGGAATCAAAAACAACAATAACAGAGCTCGCACGAATAATTGAGGAGTCAATTCCATATACCGGGAAGTTTCCATCAATAATAGAACATCTTCCCCAAAAGTATCTGGCAGGAGAAAGCATCCGATATTTCAGACATTACATTTGGCAAAATGCAAGTTGTTTTATATCAAATGAAAATATTCTAAACATAGATCAAAACACACAATGCATTTCAGCTCAATACAACGATAGCAAGAACAAAGCTGTCTTGCTTTTAATCAGGTATTCTTCAATAAACGACGTTTCTATTGCTAAGGATAATTTCATAAAAAATTATAATGCGATGCTTTTAAACAATTCAATAATCAAAGCAAAAAACAGTAAATGGGTCGGGATTAAATCTCACAACAGTTTTTTTATAGTTGTCCTTAACGGTACATCAGAAAACTTTGTTGAATACTTGATTAACACTGCTGACCAAATGATAATTGATTAAAACAACCAAATACATAAAGTGAAAAATGGAAAACAAAAATCTAACCAGAAGAGAATTTATTAAAACCGGAACAATGGCAGCCGCAGCAGGAACTTTTTTGATGCATTCCCCGATATCCGTGTTTGGTCAATCAAGTAAGAAAAGCAGAGTAATACTAATTAGGAAAGAACAAGTTGTCAGTAATGATGGGAACGTAAATGCAAAAGTTATCGAACAAATGCTTGATGAGGCAGTTAAAACTTTGTTGGAAACAGACAATGCAACATCTGCATGGAGAAAAATTATCAAACCAAACGATATTGTGGGTATTAAAACAAATGTTTGGAATTATCTTCATACACCAAGCGAACTTGAAGAAGCAATAAAGGACAGGGTAATGGGGGTAGGTGTAAAAGAAGAAAACATAAGCATTAACGACCGCGGAATATTAAGAGACCCGGTATTTCAAAAATCAACGGCATTGATAAATACAAGACCGATGCGAACACACTATTGGGCAGGAGTGGGAACTCTAATTAAAAACTATATCATGTTTGTCGATAGACCGTCGGACTATCATCCCGATTCTTGTGCCGACCTCGCAACTATATGGAAGATGCCGCACGTAAAAGGCAAAACACGTTTGAATGTTTTGGTAATGCTGACTCCCCTTTTCCACAGCGTTGGACCGCACGGTTTCAGCAGAGAATATGTTTGGAATTACAACGGATTAATTATTGGTACCGACCCTGTTGCATGTGATTCGGTGGGATTAAAAATAATTGAAGCAAAACGAAAAGAATTTTTCGGAGAAGAAAGACCGTTAAGTCCACCGGCAAAACACATCGAACTTGCCGATACACGTCACAAACTTGGTAATGCTGACATGAATAGAATCGATTTAATAAAATTGGGATGGAAAGAAGGAATTCTCATTTAACGTTTATCTTTTGGGTTTGGAAGACATAATAAAATTTATCTGTTGACAAAATGGATAATAAAAAATCTGCTTTGAATTTATCCGGCGAAAATGCAATTCTGCTTTACATTTCATTATTCAAGTTTATCATATTGATATTGTTTGCCGGTAATTACGGACTGTTCCGTGACGAATACTACTATATAGAATGTTCAAGACATCTTGCGTGGGGATACGTCGATCTTCAGCCTTTAAGCGCAGTCATACTTTTTATATCAAGAACTCTTTTCGGCGAATCTATCCTTGCCGTTCGAATCTTTGCATATCTCGCCGGTTCGGTTACTGTTTTTATGTCCGGACTAATAGCGCGCGAACTTGGCGGAGGCAAATTTGCTCAAGCATTAACTGCAGTCGCTGTTATTTTCTGCGGAGTTATACTCGGTACGAGCAGCTACTTTTCAATGAACGCTTTTGATATTCTTCTCTCCTCTTTGATGTTCTATTATTTAATCCGGCTAATCAAAACCGAAAATAAAAATCTATGGCTTTTGATCGGGTTAATATTTGGTATAGGGTTGATGAATAAACTTACTTTCATCTTCCTGGGGTTCGGTTTGGCTATCGGGTTGATTCTTACAAAGAACAGAAAATACTTTCTAACAAAAGAACTTTGGCTTGGTGCGGTTATTGCCGTTATTATTTTTCTCCCAAACATTATTTGGCAATACGTAAACGGTTTTCCCACACTTGAGTTTATGCATAACGCCGCCGTTTACAAAAATGCATCTGTCGGTTTTACTGAATTTTTTGTTCAGCACCTTATGGAATTGAACCCGATCTCAACTATACTCTTGCTTACCGCAATATATTTCCTGCTCTCCGGAGACGGGGAAAAGAAATTTTCTCTTTTGCTGTGGATGTACGTTTCCATATTTATAGTTTTTGCCCTGAACAACGGCAAACCCTATTATATGGGAGTTTTATTCCCCGTCATTCTTGCCGCCGGTGCTGTAGGGATAGATATTCTAGTTGAGAAGTATCTGAGAAAGTGGGCCCGTGTTGCATTACTTTTCATTCTTATTCCCGGTTTTATTCTAACAACCCCGTTTTCAATACCTGTTCTTAATGTTGACTCGTTCATAAAATACTCGGACGCGATGGGAATAAAACCTAAAAGCGGTGAACGCAGTCAACTTGGCGCTCTGCCGCAGTTTTTTGCAGACCGCTTTGGTTGGGAACAAATGGTACACGACGTTGCACAGGCATACAATAAACTTCCCGACGAAGAAAAAAGGAAAGTATTAATCTTCGGACAAAACTACGGTGAAGCCGGCGCGGTCAATTATTACCGGAATAAGTACGGGTTACCCCCGGCAATTTCTTCTCATAATAACTATTGGATATGGGGTTACCCGAAAGATTATACCGGGGACGTAATGATTGTGATCGGTTCAAATATAAAAGACAATAGCGAGTTTTTTCAAGAGGTAGAATTAGCCGGGACACACTACAACAAATACGGTATGCCGTTTGAGAACGTTGATATATTCATTTGCCGTAAACCCAAAATGCCGATAAGTGAAATATGGAAAAGAATTAAGTTCTTCATTTGATTTTGCAAACAGAAACAGTTTAAAACAAAAAACCCCGTCGATTGACGGGGTTAATAAACACGAATGTTTTCTTATTAACGAACTACTTTGACTTCAGCTGCCTGAAGGCCTTTCGGACCCTGTGTAACAGTAAATTCAACTTTGTCGTTTTCGTTTAAGGTTTTGTATCCTTCACCTACTATCGATTGAAAATGTACGAATACATCTTCGCCGTCTTCCTGTGAAATAAAACCAAAACCTTTTGAACTGTTAAACCATTTAACAGATCCTTGTTTGCGCTCTGCCATAACAGATGCTCCTTTGTAATAATTTGAAAATAATTTGTTTGTGTTTCGACAGGGGCTTTAAAATCTACTGAAGGGTTCGAATTGCTTCTACGTCTACAACAACTTCTAAAGTTACTGCCTTTACGTGGATAAACATACTATTTAAAATGATGGAAACCTAATTTTTTCTGATCATGAACTTAAACAATGCCATCTCCAAAGTGTGTTTTTTCGATCCGGTTGTCTTAAAATATTTAAATGTGCTTGAAGGTTTGTCTTTACAAAAAGCTTTGGACAAATCAGCGATTCGTTCTACAACATATAAATTAGACTCCGCATCCGTTTTGTTATAGAATTCCGTATTTTCAATTCCCAAATCAAATATCAACTTTCCGGTTTAGTTATGGACGCAGTGATAGTGTCCCCATGGTGAAATATTTTTTACTTTGTTTCTATTTGCGGGGATTGCTAAGTTATTTCCCTCAAATTCTAACACGATTTGGGGAACTGTTGAAAAAGTTTTTAGCATATTCTTTTTGTTTTGTGGTTCTTACCGCTTTGTCTTTCTCATGCATCAATAATCCCACAGATGAGCCTTTCACCCCGGGTTATGACTGGCCGGTATCCACACCTGAAGAACTCGGAATAAACTCGTCCATGATCAATACTGCTTTCAGCAAAGCCGGAACAACAAATTTCATTTACAGCTTTGTAATAGTTAGACATGGTAAACTCGCAGCCGAAAAATATTTTCAGGGTGGAACGGAAGAAAGCTACGACAATAACAAATCGGCAACTAAAAGTTTTATATCGGCAGTTATAGGGATAGCAATCGATAAAGGATTCATAACACTTGACCAGAAGGTGGTTCACTTTTTCCCGGATTACTCTTCATTTATATTAGATGAGCGCGTTAGGGATATAACAATCGATCAGTTGTTAAAAATGAGAAGCGGGATACAGAATGATTTTGAAATCGGCGACAAGCTTAACGTTACAAACAATTGGTTGGAAGTAATTTTAAGTTCTACATTGGACTTTGACCCTGGCACAAAGTGGGGCTACTCTTCGGCAGGAACACATCTCCTATCGGTAATTCTTACCAAAGTAACCGGCATAAGCACATTGGAATTTGCCAACAAAAACTTTTTTGAACCTGCCGGAATAATAGTAAGAGACTGGTACAAAGACCCGCAAGGATATTATAACGGCAGCAGCGACTTGTTTATTACACCGCGAGACATGGCGGTTCTCGGGTTTATCTATTTGAACGGGGGAAAACTAAACGGGAAACAAATTGTACCGGAAGACTGGGTCAATAAATCTATTGTCAGTTACTCGGGAACAGGTTTAAGTACATGGGGAGACTTGAACAACGTTGGATATGGATTACTATGGTGGACTGGCGAAGTAGACGGTTATAAAATTTATACAGCTCTCGGTTTCGGCGGTCAATACATATTATGTGTTCCCGATCTTGATCTGATTGTAGTTGCAACTGCTTACTCAGGTGATAATGCCGATACGGCAGACGAACACGAGCGGGCTATACTTCAAATAATCGCAGAAGATATTATACCGGCTATTAATCAATAACAAAAAGAGAGCGGCGAATTTTATCCGGCAGAAACTTTTTTATCCCTGCCGCGTTTATAAACTTTAGCCGACTCCTTAACTTTCGGAAGTTGCTTCGGCAAAGGAATTCTAAGCTTTTTCTTTTTTTGTTTTTTCTTTTTCTTCATACATACTTTTTTCCTATTACGATTAACCGTCTCGCTGCTGAATAAATATCAATGAATAACAATTCTTACTGCAATTCAAAATAAAAAAATTTTTCGATAGTTAATTTTTTACAATACAAGTTAATCCTTCACAATATTTTTTATTCGGAGACAGATACTGTCGGTAATTTTTTTTACGACGACTTCGCAATTCACAAAAAAAATTTCAAAAAATACTTTCGGATGCTAAAATATTAGAAAATTTATTTTAAAACCCGGCGCTATGGATTCAAAAAAGTATTAAAGGATTATACCTCGGAATTCAGATATTGAAGATACAATTAGCCAAATTTACACCTCAAAAAACGCGGAATTTGAGCTTTACTTGAAGATAAATAAATTATTAAAACAGACGATCAACTTTTCCAAAATAAGGGACTTCAATTTTTTTTAATCATCCGCTCTACTCCACCTTAAGAACTTATTATTTTGTTTTAGATGTGTAAAATATCACAGATATAATTCGACAAAAAAATTTTCTTCTTTAATTGGATTTGTGGTATTTTATTGCTATGTTCTTTGCGAAAACGGGGCATTTACTTACATTTTACCCCGGTTTAATGAACAAGGGTGCCGATTCCAAATCTTTATATTAAATAATTTTTCTAACTCTTACTTCAAGAGTCGATCAAAATTTATGTTACAAAAATATTTTGAAAACATGAAGGTACTTTTTGCCGTTTATATTAAGACATTATGTGTTATTGGTAATTTTTTTTCTTTTCACTCCTATCAGCTAACTAATATTTAAAACCGTATCCCGT
>CAZRIQ010000004.1:0-7006 GCA_964600175.1 uncultured Melioribacter sp.
CATCTTAAACATCGAATTCCCTTTTCCATAAGATAATTTACGGAAATAGGCAGTTTAGCAACCAAATCTTCTATTTCAATTTCTTTAGTTATTGCTTCCGGTTTCATTTTCAGCCGTGTTTTTAGATTTCTTTTCGAAATTCGGTATCGCAAAAAGGGCACCCATAAATGCACCGTAAATAGTCGCTACATAAGGATTACCCGATATTAAACATTGACCGTTGTAACACCCGATAAAATAATAGTAAGCGTATCCCGCAATTGCACCTATAACAATAGGAAGCGCTCTTTTAACTAATTTACTTTTATAAAGTTTCGCTCGATCTGAATTTTTAATCATCGAATTTCCTGTCCAGAATTTTCTATTTCTACCGGTTTGATGAAATTTTCGTAATAAAGATTCACGTCTTACCTTGCTCTTCAACCGCCCTTTTAATAGTTTTACCGGTCAAAAATTTTAACATTTTGGAGATTAGAATGTCTGATTACCCCAAGCATCTTTACATGATCGTATTTCCAATCAACGCACTGGTTGCATCTCAATTGGACCCGGAAAAATTTGGTGAGCATTACACAATAGGAAGTGCTAAACATTTCGGCGGGAAAGTGATATTCGCAGAACTGGACGTTAATTTCAGAAACGAAAATTTTCAAATCGAAGAGTATTTGAAACAAACCGCAACGCACGATGACGGCACACCGAAAAAAACAAAGTTCATTTCCTCTTACAACGTGCTGGAACATGTTGATCTTAGTGCAATTCAAAAATTGTTTCTTGTTACAACCAACGGCAAAGTACTGCCGATTGAATCGGCAGAATATACAGCTTACAATCAACCGGGATTGATAAGAATTTACCAGGAAATAACACCTCTCGAAACCCTTGTGGCTTCTACAAAAGACCAGAGAGAGTTTGGTAAGTTTGTTACCAACCAAAAGGCTAAGGGCGCGCCCAAAATTTGCTTCACGCAAATTGAGTTCGATATAGAAAAATTCATCGATTCAAATAAGAATAAGGAAATTTTCAACATTGAATTGCCGGCAGTTAATCCTTACAGATTTTATGACTGTATCATGGTATTAAAAAAGTATTCCGACAAAGAAGCCAAGACAATTAGTCTCGGAAGTTTACTGAGAGATATTTCATACAAGTTTTTGCGTCATGGTTTCTGGTTTGCAAAAGGCGACGAGTTGAAGTTCTTCCCGATGCCTCCAGAATCAGATCTTGAAGACAAATACTTCTATTGGTGGAAATTCGTGAGATAACAGATCTCTAAACCCTCAAGGTTGAATAAGCTTTGAGGGTTTTTTATTTCTTCCCTTTCCCCCATTCCAGCACATCGATCCTAATCTCGGCAAGCCCGTCTTGAACCATTCCGAGTTCCATTGCAGCACCTAAAGAAAGGTCTATAATGCGGTCGGGCCTGTACGGCATTCTATCATTGATAACCAGTTCTATGCTTTTAAGATTGGATAAGTTGGTTACACGGATTTTGGTACCCATGGGATAAGTAGGATGTGCAGCCGAAACACCGTACATATCGTAGATCTCACCGCTGTAAGTTGGTTTCCCGTTAAATTCATCAGAGTAATACGACGCAATTCCGGTAACGCTTTCAAGTGGAGTGGTGTCGTTAAAAGTTTTAGTTTCATCTTTTTCTGATTTAACTTCCGGCGGCTTCTCATTTCGCGATGTAAATCTCGGAGCCGGTGTACATCCGGCAATAATATAAAGAAGAACCAATACTGCAGTGAAACTTTTAAACAAACTATTCCCGCATTATTCGCTCATTAAAATACAAAAGGGAGCTAATATTTGCTCCCTTTTACATTTTCACAGAAAACTACCAGCCTGGGTTTTCTGCGAGACCTTTTCCACACGCTTTTGCCGGATAAACTATATTTTTCATACCTTACTTTCAGTGCTGTGTATCACTCAAATGAAAAATATTCAATTAAACCATCATAATTATTTAGTTAATGTTTTTGTGTCAAAATCTATTTACTCTTCTTGAACAAAAAATTTTTATTAGTTGGGAAAAATCTTTACTTTGTACGGGCATTTTTGAGATAGTTTTCCCCCCGTGCTGACCCAAATATAATATGAAAGGAACAAGTTGAAGAGAAGGATTTCTGCAGCTAAACGTAAAGCCAAACTAATATTAAAAGACAAAAATATTTTTGAAGGTGAGTTATTCGGATACCACCGGTCAGTTGCGGGAGAAGTGGTTTTCAACACAGGTATGGTCGGCTACCCGGAAACCCTCACCGATCCTTCCTACAAAGGACAAATACTTGTTTTAACTTACCCACTTATCGGTAATTACGGTATCCCTCCATTTGAAGACTCGGATGATCTGCCGGAAAATTTTGAGTCGGAAAAAATTCAGATTGAAGCGCTGGTTGTTTCCGAAAACTCAACCGAGTTCAGTCACTGGAACGCATTTCAAAGTCTATCGAGCTGGCTGGAAAAGTACATGGTGCCGGGGCTAAGCGGAATCGATACAAGAAGATTAACAAAACTTTTGCGAAAGCACGGAACGATGCTCGGTAAAATCGAGATTGAAGATGAAAAAGTAAAATTCTACGATCCGGATTTGGACGACCTAATCTCGAAAGTTACTGTACCCTCTGTTGAAACATACGGCAAAGGGAAAAAAAGAATAATGCTGATCGACTGCGGTTGCAAAAAAAGTATTATCAACAACTTACTGGAAAGGAAAGTTCGGGTCGCCAGGGTTCCGTACGATTATGATTTCGACAAGGAAGATTACGACGGTGTTGTAATTTCGAATGGACCGGGAAACCCCGCGGTTTATAAAGAACTTATTGCCTCAACAAAAAAACTTTTAGCAAAGCAGGTTCCGACACTGGGTATTTGTATGGGACACCAAATACTGGCTTTGGCGGCAGGTGCAAAAACTTACAAACTAAAGTACGGGCACCGCAGTCAGAATCAACCGGTAAAGGAAGAAGGAAGTAACAAATGTTATGTCACCTCTCAGAACCACAGCTTTGCAGTCGATTCAAAAAAATTACCCCGCGGCTGGAAGGTTTGGTTCGAAAATTTGAATGACAATACGAACGAAGGAATAAGACACTGTAAACTTCCGTTTAGAAGCGTTCAGTTTCATCCAGAAGCCGCGCCGGGACCAGTAGACACTTCATTCATTTTTGATGAGTTCTTAAGGGACGTAAAGTGACGAAAAAAATCAAAAAAGTTTTGATAATCGGCAGTTCCGCTTTAAAGATCGGCGAAGCTGGTGAATTCGATTACTCGGGTTCGCAGGCAATCAAAGCCCTTAAAGAAGAAGGCATCTACACTATACTTATAAATCCAAATATTGCTACAATTCAAACTTCGGATTACTTATCCGACAAAGTCTACCTCCTCCCTATCACAACATATTTTGTAGAACAGGTAATTCAAAAAGAAAAACCGGACGGAATAATTCTCGGTTTCGGCGGACAGACCGCCTTAAACTGCGGGCTTGCGCTTCACCGGGAAGGCATCCTTAAAAAATATAATGTTACGGTTTTAGGAACACAAATAAGTGCCATCGAGAATACCGAAGATAGGCGAAAATTCTGCGACCGGTTAAGAGAAATCAATATAAAATTTCCGCAGAGTAAAGCGGTTGCAACCGTAGATGATGCTATTGAGTATGCTTCCAAAATCGGCTTTCCAATAATTGTAAGAATTGCATACGCACTCGGCGGCTTGGGCTCCGGAATATGCAGGAATAAAACTCAATTAAAAAAGACTGCTTCGAAAGCTCTTTCTTACTCGTCTCAAATTTTAGTTGAAGAGTACCTTGAAGGATGGAAAGAAATTGAATACGAAGTAGTCAGAGACAAGTACGATAACTGCATTACTGTCTGCAATATGGAAAACATCGACCCGATGGGAATTCATACCGGGGAAAGTATGGTTGTTGCACCGAGCCAGACATTAACCAATAACGAATACCATAAGCTGAGACAAATTGCAATTAAAACGATACGGCACTTGGGAGTGATTGGCGAATGCAATATTCAATACGCATTAGATCCCGATTCCGAAGACTACAGAGTTATAGAGGTCAACGCACGGTTGTCAAGAAGTTCAGCTCTTGCATCCAAAGCAACGGGCTATCCGCTCGCATTTGTTGCCGCAAAATTAGCACTCGGTTACGGCCTGCACGAACTGCAAAACTCAATCACCAAAACGACCAAGGCATTTTTTGAACCGGCGTTAGATTACATTGTTATCAAAGTTCCCAGATGGGATTTGAAGAAATTCAGACTGGTAAAAAGGAAACTCGGTTCGTCGATGAAATCTGTTGGCGAAGTAATGGCGATCGGAAGAAAGTTTGAAGAAGCATTCCAAAAAGCAATGAGGATGCTGGACATCAGCGTTGACGGAATTACGGCGAGCAGAACAGAAGTTGAATTTGACAATCTTGAAACGGCATTAAGAGAGCCGACCGAAGAAAGAATTTTTGCCGTTGTTCATGCATTCAAAACCGGTTACTCCGTTGACGAGATTCACAGATTGACGAATATCAACAAATGGTTCTTGTATAAGATTCAAAATATCATCAATCTCGAAAAAGAAATTTCAAAAACAACGTTAGGAAAACTTTCCAAGGACTTGTTACTGAGTGCCAAGAAATTTGGATTCTCCGATAGGCAGATTGCGAACATTTTAAAGAAAGATGCACACGACGTTTACGTACTTCGAAACAAACACAAAATAAAACCGTTTATTCAGCACATCGACACACTTGCCGCCGAGTACCCGGCTAAGACGAACTATTTGTACCTCACATATAACGCTTCGGAAAATGATTTCGAATTCAATTTGAAAAAAGCGGTTATCATTCTCGGTTCCGGACCTTACAGGATCGGCAGCTCCGTAGAGTTCGACTGGTGCTGTGTAATTACGGGAAAGACGTTGAGAGAGATGGGTTACAAAACCATAATGATAAACTGTAACCCGGAAACGGTAAGTACGGATTACGACGAGTCCGATGCTCTCTTCTTTGAAGAATTGACTATTGAAACAATCTTTGAAATCTATCAAGCGATAAGCCCGATCGGTGTGATTGTTTCTATGGGCGGACAAACTCCGAACAATATTGCAATGAAACTTCACAACGTGGGAATAAAAATTTTGGGCACCTCAACAAAGTCAATCGATAACGCAGAAAATAGAAGTACGTTTTCCGCTCTTCTTGATAGCCTCGAAATTGAGCAGCCGGAATGGAGCCAGTTAAATACAGTTGATGATGCAGTTAAATTTGCAAAGAAAGTCGGTTACCCGGTTCTTGTTCGCCCGTCCTACGTATTAAGCGGAGCGGCGATGGCAATTGCAGCCGACGATACCGAGTTGACAAAATTTTTACGTAAGGCAGTTAATGTTTCCCCGGAACACCCGATCGTAATAAGCAAGTACTTGGTAAATGCAAAAGAACTTGAGTTCGATGCGGTTGCTCAAAACGGAAAGATTGTTTGTTCCGCCATCTCGGAACATATAGAAAATGCAGGCGTTCACTCCGGCGATGCAACTTTAGTATTACCGCCGCAGAGAACTTACCTTGAAACTATGAGACAGATAAGATCAATTTCTTCAGACATTGCAAAGTCGTTAAACATAAACGGACCTTTCAATATCCAGTTCATTGCAAAAGACAATAAAGTAAAAGTTATTGAATGCAACTTAAGAGCTTCGAGAAGTTTTCCGTTCGTTTCTAAAACTCTAAAAAGAAATTTCATTGAGATTGCCACTAAAGTTATAATAGGCAAAAAAGTAGAAACACATAACGGGATAAATTTCAATTATGATTACGTCGGCGTTAAAGCACCGGAGTTTTCGTTTACCAGACTTGAAGGTGCCGATCCGACAACCGGCGTTGAAATGGCATCGACCGGTGAGGTCGCATGTTTGGGAGACGATTTCGACGAAGCATTTCTAAAATCATTACTGTCGGTCGGATACAGATTCCCGATTAAGTCAATACTAATATCATCGGGGACAATAGAATCGAAAGTCGAACTCCTTGAAACATCCGCCCAATTTTTGAAACTCGGTGTAAAGTTCTACGCAACTCACGGTACCGCAAAATTTATGAACTCACATAATATTCCCGTCGAACCTTTGTACTGGCCTTTGCAAAGCGGCACACCAACGGCAACCGATTACATCAAGCAAGGGAAAATAGACCTAGTAATCAATATCCCTAAAAATTATCAACAGGAAGAACTTACAAACGATTACCTGATTCGAAGAACCGCAGTCGACTATAAAGTTCCGCTTATAACCAACAGGCAGCTTGCCATGCGCTTGGCAGAAGCACTTTCCAACAAAAAAATTTCTGAACTGGAAATAAAAAGTTGGAATGAGTATTAATCATTGTTAACTTTTGGCGACGAAAACAGCATTTCTCTTAGTCCTGAAACATCTAATTACATTTTTGTGTTGAAAAACTCCGCGGTTCTTGTTATCTCAGATTAAGTATAGGAATAAGTTTAATTTGATATATTATATCTAGTTGTTATTTTTAGTATTAGAATTAAAACTAGTGTGTTATGAGCAACTCATCTCAAAATAAAAAACCGAAATTACTAATAGTAGAGGATGACTTCGAGAATCAGAAATTCTTGGAAATATTCCTAAAGAGAAAATTTGATATCGCACTATGCGATTCAGAGGAAACGTTTTATCAGCGTCTAAAAAATGAGAAGTTCGATATCATCTTGATGGATATTTCCCTACGCGGGAAAAAAGACGGTCTTCAGCTGACAAAAGAAATAAAACAAGATTCCAAGTTCAAGAATATACCTGTCATTGGATTATCGGCACACGCATTTCAACAAGATAAAGACAATGCGTACAATGCCGGAGTCGATGTCTTTATTACCAAACCGGCAAGAAATGAAGTTCTTCTCGAAGCTCTGACTAAAGCTTTAGAAAAAAAAGCAGATTTTATTTTTCCTACTCTTGCACAGAATGATGATACTACTGG
>CAZRIQ010000004.1:7016-22186 GCA_964600175.1 uncultured Melioribacter sp.
AAAAGCAGGAATTAAGTTAGACTAACATTCTTAAATCGGTCGAAAAAATTCCTGTAACTTCCACTTAAAAACCTTCGTCTAATTGCATACATTTCAATAAATTTATACGAGGGTACCCATGTTTAAAAAATCAGTTTTATTGATCATTATATTTTTATTGGCTGCCGAAGGTTTATCTTTTGCACAAACAAAAAATTATTCTAAAAGCTTCAAGGAGATGAAAAAGCATGAATGGTTCAAATGGAAATGGCATTGGCATAATGGGGATCCGTTTTTAGAACTCAACTACGGTATCGGGGAACCTAAACAAAAAGAATTCTCTTCCGGATTTTCGAAAATAGGGCTTGCAGAGATCAAATTGGGGTTCAATTCAAGTGAAGAAACCGACAATGAAAACATCCTTGAGATAGATGAAAAATTTTTCTTCGGTTCAAAGATATCCACCGATCTCAATTCATCCGGCAACGACACACCGGACAAACAAAAAACAAATTTACTAAGATTAGGCGTTGCAAAGAGAACGGGCTACGGTTATGAACTTGGCGCCATATCAATATTTCCCTACAATGAAAGGGGCTTCGTGTGGTCTCAGTTGAAGATCAATAAAGCAGATTACCCGGAACGCTTAATACCGCCGTACATGAGTTACTTTCCCCCAGAACTTTTAGCCGACTCTTATATACTTGACAGATACAATAAACAAACGAGATTTGGAACCATCTCGGAAGGCGGCATTAGATTGAATTTTGCGTCGGCTGTCTCTTTCAACGCCGCTTATGAAGCAGATGTAATTTTTCCCCGTCACTTATTTTGGAAACAGGCGGCAAGTTATATTTTGGAAGATCTCGGTAGTCACTCAATCGACTATTTTGTTGAAGATGTTTTAGATTCCTCACCGGCGGCGGCACCGATAGTAAGTTTCCTGCTTAAGAACGCTTATTCGTACGGATGGTACCTTCTAAAGAAAGAAAAAATGAACTGGCCGTTTGAAACTGAAGCACCTTTGACGTACGAAACTTTTAAAGTTGGGGTAACGTTTACTTTCTAACCTTTACAAGAGGGGCTGTCTCAAAAGTAAATTATCAATTTAAAAATCTGTGAAAATCATAAAAAATCTGCGTTATATGCGTTCTATTTTATGAAAAAACATTTCTTTTGAGACAACCTCTCCTCCTCGCTTCTAATACCAAAGATGAAACTGCAGAACAAACGCATTGTTATCTACGCTCGGAGTCTCAGTATAAATTCTGTACTGAGGTATTATTTGAATAAAACTATACGGGTAAAATTCAAATCCTAAAATTATGTGGGACAATTCATCATCGGATAAACTCGTATTGGGATCGAATCTGTCATACCGGGCAACAGCTTCGAGTCCTACTATTATTCTATACGCCGCTTCCACCATCATAGCATTCGTTTAAACCCCGGCACCCTGGTAATCATTAGCAACATCAAATTCACCGAGCAAGGAAAACCGATCGTAACCTATTCCGGCAAATCCTCCATACATCATCGTTCTTAATCTATTTCCCGCCGACCGTGTTGTGTAAGAAGCAAATGATCCGCCAAACATCAGACCGAGCCTGCTGTCGAGTTTAGGTGTAACCTGCAGTCTCGACATAACAGCAGGATCGTTAAGAAAAATTGTATTGAGCTTATCTCTTCCTACGCTCGCTGTAAGCGTTACCGCATCGGTAAAGTTCGCTCCGACTTCAACTCCGGTTTCCGTATAATACGGGGAAAAGATAAGTCCGTTCGGAGCTCTGCCCGGTGTGATCAAGGCAAAGTCGCCCCCGCGGGTATATGCCGTATGGTCGTCTAATCTTATTCCGTAATCAGGAGTAAAGGTACCTACCTTAACGAAACTGTCGTTTGGAAGAATTGAAGCAGTTGCGTACGCTTCCCAAATTGATTCCACAAAATCGTACCTGGTAGTAACGTTGATCTTAGGTGCAATTCCGACATTGACATAAAGATTTCCACTCATATCCTGGAAGTCCCCTCTTTTAATCGATTGTGCATATAGAAACTGGGTTCTATAGTCCAAACCAATTTCTATATTATCACTGATTTTAGGACTGAGCGTAATGTCTTTATCTCTCGGTGAAATCATGCTTAAAACATTTTTCCCGAAAAAGAAACCGTCTTTGGTTCTTATTAATCCCCCGGTGGGATTGAAATGACAATTTATACAACTGTCTTTTTGCCGCAAAGCAAATCTCGGATGCGAAAATTCTTCCAGTGAGAAAATAAATACAAGACATAACATTAAAACAACAAATTTATGTTTTATAAACTTTACTCCGAATTTATAAATGATAAATTCCACATCTTGCCGAATAACCTGCTACTTTCTTTGACCACAGAAGATATTAAAGGGGTTGATGAAATACTACACAAAATTTGGTCTGGTAATTTTACTATTTTAAGAGTACAAATAACGGAAAGGATACCTAAATGGAGTTTTACCCGACAATAAAAACTTTGCATATAATTTTTGCCGGAATGTGGCTAGTTAATTTTGTGATTGACAACTTTTTCCAAAACTTGATTGCTTCCAACAAAGGTAAAAGCGGCGAGAAAAAACTCATCATCCTTTACATCAGCATTCTAAATATGCTTGGCATGATAGGTTCAATCGGGATTCTAATTACCGGTATTTTTATGGTTATAACCAATCCCGGTTACTCGTTTTTCCAGATGACGGCAAACCACTGGCTTACTGCAAAACAAATCATTATGGTTATTCTGCTTCTGATAATTTTTATAAAGATTATTCCAACTGCAAAAAAACTAAGAGCCAGTCTCGGTAACGATCTTGAATCTGACGAACCTATTTCGGAGGAAGGTTATAAGAATTTGCAAAGTCTTTACAAAATAGGGATGTTTCTAAATATATTAGTTATAATAAATTTTCTGCTGGCAGTTACGCATTATTATTTTAGTTAGATAACTCATGTTACGCAAAAGCAAAGTGAAATCTTGCTCTTGACCTTAATCTTGTTCTTGCTCTGAACAGATATGCAATAGAACAAGATCATGAGCATGATTAAGAGCAAGAGAAATCATTTATCTTGAAAACTACGTAAGGCGAGCGAGGTAATATAAGATTTATAGATAAGTCGATAAGATCTGCTGGTTTAATAAATATAGAGATTAGAATTAAGATGCTGCTCACATGAAAAAACTCTTGATACTCGGTTCTTCGGGATCAATCGGAACTAGCGCACTTGATGTCATCCGCGAATTCCCGGATAAGTTCAAAGTTATAGGCTTAACGGTAAACAAAAACATCGATCTGCTCGAACAACAAATCGAAGAATTCCAACCCGAATTTGTCTGCGTTAAGAATAAAGAAAAAGCCAAATCCCTTAAAGAAAGAATCGGCAACAAATGCAAAATATTCCAGGAAGATTCCGGACTACTCGAACTAAGCTCTTCTGCCGATTACGATATCTTCCTTTCGTCACTTGTCGGATTTGCAGGATTAGCCCCCACTCTGGAAGCAATTAAAAGAGGAAAACGAATTGCTCTTGCGAACAAAGAAACTTTGGTTGTCGCTGGTGAACTGATAATTGACATGTGTAAAAAATATAATTCCGAACTCATACCTATCGACTCGGAACACAGTGCTATATTTCAATGTCTCAACGGTGAAAAATCCGGATTCATAAAAAAATTGATTCTTACTGCATCGGGCGGTCCGTTTTTTACAAAGAGCAAAGAGGAGCTGTCAACGGTTACAATTCAAGAGGCTCTAAATCACCCCAATTGGAAAATGGGAGACAAAGTTACAATAGATTCGGCAACAATGATGAACAAGGGTTTGGAAGTAATAGAAGCCCGCTGGCTGTTCAATTTAACTAAAGAAAAAATTGATGTATTAATTCACCCTCAATCGGTAATTCACTCTATGGTAGAGTTTATCGACGGATCAATTAAAGCACAGCTCAGTAAACCGGATATGAAGCTGCCGATTTTATATGCCCTAAGTTACCCCGAAAGATTCAGTTTTGGCAGCGTTTCAACGGATTTCAGAAAAATTCATCAACTAACGTTTTTAGAGCCGGATTTTAATAAATTTGAATGCCTAAAACTAGCTTTTAATGTTTTGAACGATGGGGGTACAAAACCGACTATTATGAATGCTGCCAATGAGGTTGCCGTTAACAATTTCCTTTCGGGAAAAATAAAATTTTTGCAAATTCCGGCTTTAATTAACGAAGCTTTGGATAAAATTGAAGGGAAAAGATCAACTGATCTTGAAACGATCTTTGAATGCGATAAAAGAACAAGAGAATATTTGAACAACAAGTATAAGTAACAGGAAACTCTGAATGGATTATATAATTTATTTTATAATTACTATCGGCATTTTGGTTCTCGTACATGAGTTTGGACATTTTGCTACAGCTAAAATTTCCGGGATGCGGGTTGATGTTTTTGCAATCGGTTTTGGAAAAAGACTTTTCGGATGGAACAAGTTAACGGGATTCACTTTCGGAGATTTGCCGAAGGACTTTGACAGCCGAGGAAACACAGATTATAGATTGAGCTTACTACCTCTCGGCGGTTACGTAAAAATTGCCGGCATGGTAGACGAAAGCTTTGATACTTCATTCGCCGATAAAGAACCACAGCCGTACGAATTCAGGGCAAAACCCACCTATCAGAAATTGTTTGTAATAACCGCCGGTGTTATGATGAACCTTACGTTAACACTCGGCATTTTCTGGGGTATCAATTTCTTCCAGGGCAAACGAATTTTCAAGACTACCACAATAAGTTCGGTTGAAAAAGGAAGCATTGCCGAAAAAGCAGGGTTTCATTCGTACGATAAGATTCTATCCGTTAATGGACATGAGGTAAACAATTGGGAAGATTTGCTCGACAACTTAATAGTGAAAAATTTAGCCCAAGATGTTAAAGTAACTATTGAAAGAGATAACAAAAAAGTAGCCTTTAATATTCCTCGTTCACTTATTACCAAGGGTTCTCAAGATAATTTCTTTCTTTTCCCGTACCCGACAAAACCACTTGCTGAAGAGGTGTTGAAAGACTCTCCTGCGGAAGAAGCCGGGCTTAAAAACGGCGATATTTTCCTTTCCCTAAACGGAATTCAAGTTGCCGACAGAGAACAAATAGTTAACATTCTATCATCACACAAAGAACAAAACATTTCACTAGTCTTATTACGGGATAAGGACACCTTAAGTACTACGGTTACACCAGGAAAAGACGGAAAAATGGGAATAGGAATTTTAAATATATACTCAGGCAAGTATCTCTATACAAACTATGGGATACTAGGTTCTTTAACCCAAGCCGTTAAAAATATCGGTCAGTACACTTATCTAACATTCAGTATGTTGAAAAGTGTTATTACCGGAAAGATTGCTTTTAACCAGGCGTTCGGCGGACCGGTTAAGATTGCACAATATGCTGCAAAGTCTGCCGATACCGGACCGATTTCATTTCTCTATTTTCTCGCAATGCTGAGTTTAAGTTTGGCTATAATAAATATTCTTCCCTTCCCGGTTTTGGACGGAGGACATTTCGTAATTATTTCCCTGGAAGGATTGTTCAAAAAAGAATTGCCGCTGAAAATTAAAATTGCAATTCAAAACGCCGGGTTTGTTATACTGCTTCTTTTGATGGCATTTATAATTTATAACGATATAATCAGTCTTTGAAAACCGGCAAAGAAAAGATCTTGTAAAATAACTCCAACATTTATGCGGTTACTTGCTTTCTACCGGTTTAAACTCCTGATCCACAACAGGCTCTCTCGTCGGAATCTTAATCACATTAAAAGGATAATTAACTGTTTGGTGACAGTCGTTGCAAGTGCCGGTAAGGTTCTTATAATCACTTTTAAACTTGTCCACATTTTTCTGATCTATTGAATTACCAAGACTATCAAGCGGTGGAATTAAAATGGGAAGCACTTCGGTTTCCGACCTTTCCGGCAGAAGTTCCTTGGCTGTCTGCATTAACTCTCTTATCTCGTCCAACTCGAATTTAGCCAGATCCCAGTTTTTATTTATTCCCGCAAACCAAAGTTTTGAATGATGTAATTGGATACCGGTCATAAATTCCCCGAGACCGGGTTTATATTTCGTTTTGACTTTTTGTAATTCTACCGAAAGACTATCCACCTGCTTTTGTAATTTTTCTGAATTAGAGTTGCCGCAGCCTGAGAACAGCGCTACTGCAATTAACAACAAACATATCTTTATAAAATATTTCACGGATTAACCCCTTTCTTTACGTTTCACCGACAAAATATAGAAAAGGGATTAGAAATAGAAGTCAAATTCATCCTCTACGAGGATGTAAATTCTTGGCGGGTAATACTTTTCTACAACAATAAAACATCTACGATGTTTTTAGACCAAAGATAAAAAATGACATATTTTTAATGGACACTGCAGAGGATTAATAAAGTTTTGTGTCTTGTTCAGTTAATTAACGTGAATTTTATCCTCAGCATTACTCTTACGTTAACCGGTTTTCCTCTTTGTCTCCCGGGTTTGAATTTGGTTTCTTTAATTACCCTCGCAGCCTCCTCATCACAGCCGGCGCCAATTCCCTTAGCAATCTCAGTTTTAAAGACATCTCCGTTTTTGTCTACAAAAGCTTCAATAAAAACAGTCCCCTGAACACCAGCTCTTTGTGCTATCGGTGGATATTTAATTCTATCCTGTACCGCTTGCATTCCACCAACCGGTTCAGGCAACTCTTCTACAACAACAAAAATTGCCGGATCGTCATCTTTAGCTTCCTCTCTAGGCGGTGGCGGCGGTGCATCAATTGTTGCATTCTGATCTAATTCGGTTTCACTTATTTCTATATCATCCAGAACGTCATCCGAAGGAGCTTCAATCGGTATCGGCGGCTTAGGCGGAGGAGGGGGCTGGGTTTCCTGTCGTGTGCGAATAATATCTTCAACGTTGACAAGCTCCTGTGCATCTTCTTGAACAATAGATTGTTTTTGAAATTTCGGAAAGTATTTAAATGCAAGAATAAGTATAGAGAGTGAAACAATTAACGATAACTCAAAAACTTTTTTGTATTTTCTCTTTAGATCAAACTTAGGATTTTTTCTCATTGCCATAATAACCCCCTATTATTTTACTGAAGTATACTCCCATCTATAAATGAAAAGGACATCTAAAAATTTTTCTTCGATTAGAAAAACTTAGCTCTGAAAATATCCCCCCTTTATTACGGAATTTAATTTAGTTTGAACATGATGGGAATTGCCACCTGAGTCTTTACCGGTTTTCCATCCTTTATTCCAGGTGTGAATTTAGCTTTTTCAACAGCTTTTACTGCAGATTCATCGCAGCCTGCTCCGATACCCTTAATAACTTCGACTCTTATAACATTTCCCTTCTCGTCTAAAAACACTTTTATAAATACTTTACCTTCTATGCCCGCACGTTTGGCAATTTCAGGATAAACAATATTTTTCTGAATAGTTTTTATTCCCCCAATTATTGTCGGCATTTTGTCTGCTGTTACAACAAAGTCTTTATCGTTAAACTTAAGATCTAAATCCAGGGGAATGTATTCTTTAACTTTTCCATCAGTAAAAATTTTAACAGCGTACACAATATCTTTCTTGAACTTAACATCATTTCCGTTCTTCACTGCCGGCTTGAATTCATACTTATCTAGGATTAACAAAATCCCGGGATATGCTTTATCATAGTCTTGATACATTACAGCATTAGTAGTATCGATTGAGAAATTATACTCGTCGGGATTCATAAATTTTACTTTATCGATTTTGCCACTTTCATTCAGATAAAGCCTCATAGCGATTTTAAATATTGTTGCTTTCCCCGATTTGTTTGTTACCAGACCTTGGAACAAATTCTCGGTTTCTTTTATCATTTTATCGGCATCGCCGCTTTTTAATTCTTCTGCGGGAGTATCTACTTGATCCGCACCAAAATAAATTTCATCGTAGTTTTGAACCAATTCTATCTTATCTTCTTTCGACTTACAGAAAAACAAAAGCATCGATAGAACTAAGAGCAGAATTACATTTCTAATTTTCATAGCAACCTCACAAGTTAGCTTTTACTATTACCGGGTTGGGAATTTTATAATCTACTTCTACTGCAGGCAGACTGTTCATCAACAAATGAATTGTCTTGTTCTGCATATTTACCTGTTGTTTGGTTGATTCGTACATTTCACGGTAATCACGGGTTTGGTTATAGAAAACCAAACTTATAAAGGAAAGTACAACCGCAAAGGAATAAGCAAATATTGCAATCTTATTCCTACCCCAGAACGTTCTTGTTTCTTTTTGTGTCGATCTGTCGATTGAACGGAATATCCTTTCTTCCAGCTCAACCGGGAATTCTTCAACGGTTTCTTTAACAATGTTTTTCATGTTATTTAATTGTTTGAAATACTCACGTGCTTCTTTGTCGGTTGAGAGCAAATTAAAAAGTGTTGGTTCTTTAGCTTTATTTAATTCACCGTCGAAGAATTCGTTTATCATGTTTTCAACCTCTTCCGTTTTCATTTTGCGCCCCTAACTTTCTAATATTTTGGACAAATTCCTTATCAACTTTCGCCTGGTTTTGAACAGCCTGCTTTTAACCAGGTCTTCCGAAATTTCCATCACGTCGGCAATTTCCCTATAATTTAATTCTCCATATTCTTTCAAATGAAAAACTTCGCTTTGCTCGAAGTCCATACCTGCCAGTTCTTTCAGTATTAACTCTTTGATCTCCTTGTTTTCAATTTCGTTGTTAAGTACTTCCTCGGATGCTATTTCCAGATCGTCCGTATCAGCAACATTAAACTGATCCACTTTTACTTTCTTGGATCTGAAATAACTATAAATTTCGTTGCGGACTGAGGTAAACAACCAAAATTGAATACTGTTTTTGTTTCTTATTTTTTCCAGGTTTTCAAAGAGCTTCATAAAAACATTTTGAACGATATCCTCGCAGACCATTCTATTATTGAGCATTTTCAACGAAAAATTGAAGATTTTCGTCTTATACCGGTTGTAGATCAGCGTAAATTCAACAATATTTTTGGCGGAATCGCTCAAAAGTCTGTTTTATTTATTTATAAAGATGAAGCAGTTGTCGAAATGTTGCCTGTTCGGGAATTATTATTTAACGGAAGTTAACAAAGAGTTCTGAATTCTGTATAATTCTCTCAAATTTTCCGGTGAATTTGCCTCGTCGGTCTCGGGGTCGGCAATCGATTCAAAGTACTTTTTGTTGGAAGAAAACACAACGACTCTCTTAATTTTTCCCTTCCCGTTCAAGTACCGGTATGCGGCAAATTTGTTTGAGTTTATCTCGAAAAACTCGTCATCGTTTATCTGACGGAATTTATTTCCAAGAGCAGCTTGCCTAAACTTTTTGCTGATGTTTAATATTTCTTTCATTCCCAACAATTCATTCTTCTCTTGTGCTGTTGAATCTATATTGATCGGAACAAATTTAATTGATTCTGTTTGTTCTTTATTTACAAGTAGCAAATCAATACAGTTGCATTCATTGTCTTCAACTGTAAACCAGTCTTGCGGAATTTTCACAGAGATATCAAGATACTGAGATTGTGCGGTTTCGTTTGTTAAGGGGTAATCAAATTTATATAGTGATGTTGATGAAGCACATGCGGAAAGAAAGATCGCGATAATTAAGAAGGTAATTCTTTTCATAATTTTAAGAAAACTGTGTCGCCCCTCCGGTGCTTAATATTTTTTTTCACTTTCTCTATTAACATTTCGCTCCTACGGAGCTTTTTAGTCCCGGAGGGACGAAACATTAGTAACGTTTACTTCCCTAACAAATGAGCAAGCCCCGGAGGGGTGGAACAAATATTATGTGAATTAATAAATTGGACTATTCTTTTAGATCGAAGCACAGCTTCGACCAAACTTATTTGCTGACAAAGCTAGCGCTTCGTCCTACAATTTTCAAATTATTGGCTGCTACGCAAAAATTTGGGCTCTTCCAAAGTAAGTATCAATGAAATTCTATGAGAGTCCGGCAATCTGTCCGATGCAGATTGACTGAATCTCGCAAAAGAATAATCAATCGTGAGTTTCGGAAGGTACAACCCGGCACCGACGGTAAATTCTTTTACATCATTATAACCAGCACGCACGGCAAACACATTTTTAAAATTGTATTCGAACCCGGCATGCATGTCAAAACTAACCGGACCAAGATTAAACGTTGAAGCAAACTGCCTATTTTCAAAACGCATATCAATGTCAACTGCGGGCATTACCCTGCCGCCCAAAATTTCAACGGCATATGCCGCACCTAACTTTGCTGTCGGTGTAATCAACTCGTTCCTGCCGGTACTCCACGCAACCAAAGTAGTAGTAATATCCTGAATGTTCGCACCAAGCATCAAATTTTCCATAGGGGTATAAACGGCTCCTACATCAAAACCGATTCCGGTTGCACTGTATTCGGCTAAGTCACGTCGTATCAATTTTACATTTGCACCCCAATAAAATTCTTCCGTTGCCCGCTTCGCAAAAGTAAAATAGAGCGCCCAATCGGTATTGCTGAATTCCGTTATCTTGGAATAATCCAATCGATCGGTATGAATATCAAGAATCCCATCGCCGTTTGCATCATAGAGAGCGTTTCTTGTATCGGGAATTCCATCTACACTTAAACGGAGAAGACTCACGCCGAAACTCATATCGGGTCCGTATGGAATTGCTACTGCACCGTAATTGTAATTTACCAAACTTCCGAAATGTTCTTCGTGCATTAACGAAACTTCAGGATAGTTAATTCTTGCCAAACCGGCGGGATTCCAATAACCAGCTGTTACATCATTGACAAGTGCCGTTTGTGCACTTCCCATACCGAGCGCCCTGCCGCCCACACCGATTGCCAAAAATTCACCGGCATATTTTCCAATTACTGTCTGGGATTGAACCGTGGTGAGAGATAAAAGAAGAAAGAACAAAACGAGACTTAATCTTTTCATAATAAATTTCCCTTGTTTGCAGTTATTGTAGCAATAACTATAGTCTTTCTCCTTTTCTTGACACAATATAAGTCATTATAAATTAGTTTTTCAAGCTATTAACAGAACACCTCCCCTTTGAAGGGGTTGTCTCAAAAGCAATTCAAATGAAAATCCGCTTTTATCATAACATATCAGCGTTATCTGTGTGCTATCTATTTACAAAATTTGCTTTTGAGGCAACCTCAGAGTAAGGTGTTATTTCTTTTCCGTCTGTTTTGCAACCGCATTAATCGCCGCATTGATCGCCTCCTGATCGCCTAAATAATGATGCTTAATGGGCTTCAAATCATCATCAAGTTCATAAACCAATGGAATCCCGGTGGGAATATTCAACCCGACTATCTCTTCATTTGAAACGTTATCCAAATATTTAACAAGTGCTCTCAAACTGTTTCCGTGTGCGGCAATAATAACTCTTTTACCGGATTTTATCATCGGGGCAATTGTATCATGCCAGTAAGGCAAAAATCTATCGACGGTCAACTTCAAGCTTTCAGTTAAAGGCACCTCGGATTTTTTCAAATCTGAATAGCGGCGATCTTTACCCGGATATCTTTCATCATTCTCATCAAGTTCAGGCGGCGGAACATCATAACTTCTTCGCCACAAGAGAACTTTTTCTTTACCGTATTTTTCCGCGGTCTCTGCCTTGTTCAATCCCTGCAGTGCCCCGTACATTCTTTCGTTCAATCTCCATGATTTGATAACCGGAATCCACATCAAATCCATTTCATCCAAAACAATGTCAAGCGTTCTGACTGCTCTTTTAAGTACCGAAGTAAACGCAATATCAAAAGTAAATTTTTCTTGAAGCAGCGTTTTACCGCTTTGATGCGCTTCCTGAACTCCCTTTTCGGAAAGATCAACGTCGGTCCAGCCGGTGAAAAAATTCAGTTTATTCCATTCGCTTTCCCCGTGTCTCAATAATACTACTTTATACATACCTGTCTCCGTAATAAATTTATGAATTCACACTTCAAATATATCCTGACTGAAAACCCAAATCAAATCTGGAGAATTAATTAGACGTAGTCTCCGGTTCCACTTTCATTATTCAGTACAATACTTTATTTTGAAGCCAAAATTCCGGGCTAAAATGCACAGTGAATTAATATATCATTTCTTTTCCGACGACGACTTTCTCCGCATATCAAATAAGATAAAAGAAATGGAAAAGATTTCCTCCGGCGAAATAAAAGTAAGTATTAAAGAAGGCAAACCGGCATTCAAAAAGCGAAAGCCAGTTCGAGACTTAGCGGAAAAAGAATTTGTACGTTTGAATATGCACAACACCCGCGATAAAACCGGGATACTTCTTTATCTACTCTTGAGCAATAGGCAATTTTATATTCTTGCCGACGAAGGTATAAACGCAAAAGTTCAAGAAAACACTTGGGAAAAAATCCGCGACGATATTCAACACAAGTTCAGAAGCGGAAATTTCACAGACGGACTGGTAAACGGAATTGATCGGGTCGGGAATATTTTAAGTCAACACTTTCCTATCAAACCAGACGATACCAACGAATTGAGCAATAAAGTAGAATTCTAAACCAACCGTTTTCCCATCCTTAAGTTAAAAAGCTTAAATGCCCAACATCTATCTTAGAAATGACATTTTTTCCTTGATAATATTGATTACAAACCGTAACATTATTAACAAGACATCAAGTGTGGTAACTATTGAGGAGAAAAAAATGAAATCATTAAAAGAACTTGTTCAATCAAAACCATTGCAAACTGTTAGTTCGGGAAGTTCAATTAGGATAGTTGTAAATTTCATGGCTGAAAAAAATATCGGTTTGGTGCCGGTTTTATCGGACGAAGGAAAATTGATAGGCGTGTTTTCCGAAAGAGATCTTGTAAAGCGAGTAATTGCAAAAAGTCTCGATCTCGATTCGACAAAAGTCGACGACATAATGTCTAAAGAGTTGATCATCTCAAACATTAACGAGTCTTACGAAGAGTGTTTGAAAAAAATGAACGACAAAAAAATCAGACATATACTTGTTGTAGACAATGATAAATTAGTCGGCATATTATCGATGCGCGACTTGCTGGAAGTTGATATCATAACACACAAAGAAACAATTGAAGTACTACATAATTATATTTATGCCAAATGAGGTTTAACAATGGACATGTCCAACCTGGAACAAATGACAGCTGTTCAAATAATTCAATTAATGCTTGCACCTGCAGTAATGATAAGTGCGTGCGGTCTGCTTCTGCTCGGAATCAACAACAAATATTCGCTTGTCGTTAACCGTGTAAGACTGTTGAATGAAGAAAAAAGACATCTCTTCGTACGCGTCAATGAAAACCCACTCTCAACCGAGGACAACGTTAGGCTGGAAAGCATTGCAAATCAAATTCAAAAACTTGTTTATAGAGTGCGTCTTGTCAGAAATTCCGTTTTGTCATATACCGTCGCTGTGGCTTTATTTGTAGTTACATCTTTCTTTCTCGGCTATTCGTACTTTGCAGCTCTCAACTTAACCATGCTTATTTTAATTGCATTCCTTTTAGGAATGGTTTTTGTCTTATTGGGAATTATTTTTGCGGGGATGGAAACTTACAAGGGTTACGAGATAATCACATACGAAGTCAAAGCCCATGAGTGAAGGCAAGAACCCTTCTAAACAAGATTTACTGAAACCGGAGAACATGATTTTACTTTATGCACGCGGGGCATTTCCCATGGCTGACGATACCGGTGAGATTAACTGGTACTTGCCCGAAGTAAGAACAATTATACCGCTTGGGAGTTTTAACATTCCAAGGTCGCTTAGAAAGTTTATGGAGAAATCGGATTTTAAGTTCATGTATGATAAAGCTACGATTGAAGTAATTAAAAATTGCGCAGACAGGGACAAAACTTGGATTTCCGATGAACTTATAGCAGCGTATAAAAATTTGATTGAACTGGATTATCTTCATTCCGTTGAAGTCTACCAGAACAATAAATTAATCGGCGGACTCTACGGCGTAAGTTACAAAGGCGCTTTCTTCGGCGAATCGATGTTTTCAAAGGTTAGTCAGGCATCGAAAACAGCATTGGTAAAACTAATTGAGCGATTGAACAAAAAGAGTTTTGTTCTTTTGGACGTACAATACCAGACACCCCATCTCAAAATGTTTGGCGCAAAAGAAATTTCTTTCAAAGAATTCGACCGCCTTCTTCTCGAAGCATATTCTAAAAATGTCTCTTTCAATTGAAAATTAATACCTCCTTGCCCTTTTTAAAAACCCATTTTTGTATATTTAAACCCAGTTTTTTGCTTTGTAAGGGGCTTCCTAAAAAGTAATCATCCTTTAGTAAATAGAACGCTGATGACACTGATTTTATATGTCGTCAGACTTTGAAGAACTCTGTCGAGATCTTCACAGATTTTTTTTGAGAGTAATTACTTTTTTGTCAACGCCTTACTGTATAAACGACACGGAAGATAAGATGGTCATTAAAAAAGTGAAGTGGTTATTAACAGCAATTCTATTCTGCACAACTGTTTATAACGCTCAGACTGTCGGTGTAAGTTTTATGTTGGGATTACCACAAGGTGAATTTAAACAAAACGTAGATAGACTTGGATACGGATTTCAACTTCACGGAACAATTTGGTCACCAAGTAAAGCAAGACCATTCACCCTCGGGTTAAATATAGGTTACATTGTTTACGGAGAAGAAACTGAATATAGACCATTCAGCTACTATAGTCCCGATGTAACAGTCGAAGTTAACCGAACAAATAGTCTTGCCAACTTACATGTTCTCTTCCAGGTTGCGCCTTTTACCGGAACGGTGAGACCTTATATTGAAGGATTATTCGGCGGGGCTTACATTTTCACGACAACAAAAATAAAAAGTGAATACACCGACAACGAGATCGCTCAATCAACCAACTACGATGACTTTACATGGAGCTACGGCGGAGGTGGCGGATTATTAATTCAACTGAAAAAAGATTTAGGTGACGTAAAAATTTTATTTCTCGATTTGAAAGTGAGGTACATTTACGGAAGTGAAGCAACTTATTTGACCGAGGGCGGAGTTTCGGTTAATAGTCAAAATGGAACGGTTACATTGTCCCCGGCAAAATCCAAAACAGATTTGATAAATATTAACG
>CAZRIQ010000005.1:0-2421 GCA_964600175.1 uncultured Melioribacter sp.
GTACGCGATTCCACCAATAATCAAATTATGAAACTTTTAACGGCTGATCAGAAAGCAGAATTCAAAAAGGTTCTTGAAGAACAAAGAAAAAGAATGGAAGAACGAAGACAACAGATGCAGCAGAATTAAACAAATTCATAAAACAAACAGTTTGAATAAGGCTAAGTAATGAAGAAAAGGAAATTTTATTTGTATGGATCACTAATAGTGATAGTCCTTGTCGCGGGATATTTTTTTATTGGCGGCACAGACAGTAAAAGCGAGCAATATACTTTTACAGAGCTAAAAAAGGGTGATATAAATGTTGTAATAAGCAGTTCGGGAACCCTTGAAGCGCTTTCTACAGTTGAAGTTGGGACACAGGTTTCGGGCAGAATTTCGAAATTATTTGTGGACTTTAACAGCGAGGTTAAAAAGGGTCAACTGCTTGCAATTCTTGATACGGTTTCTCTGGCGGTGAACGTAAGGGATGCACAAGCAAGTCTTGATAAGGCAAGAGCCCAGTATAATCAAGCGGTAGCTGTTAATGAAAGGAATATTAAACTTTACGAGAAAAAATTTATTTCCGAACTCGATATTATTCAATCTAAGACCGATGTTGAATCGGCTTTGGCTTCTCTCAAATCGGCTGAATCTTCTTTAGACCGGGCAAGGACTAATTTGGGATATGCATTTATTCATGCTCCAATTGCCGGTAAAATTATAAACAGGGCTGTTGAACAGGGTCAAACAGTTGCTGCCAGCTTGTCTGCCCCAACTTTATTCACTATAGCCGAAGATCTTTCTTCAATGCGTATTCTAGCCGATGTCGATGAGAGCGATATCGGGCAAATTCAAGTAGGTCAAAAAGTTACATTCACTGTTCAAGCTTACCAGGATAAAACCTTCGAAGGTAAAGTTACTCAAATTCGCCTCAACCCGAATGTCGTTCAAAATGTTGTTAATTATACGGTTGTTGTGAATGCAGATAATAAGGACAAGCTTTTACTACCCGGTATGACGGCAACAGTTGATTTTTATGTCAATTCCAGGGATGGTGTTTTAATGGTGCCGAATATTGCTTTACGTTTTCAGCCGACGGATGAAATGACGGCAGAATTCACTAAAAATATGGAAGAGCAAATGGCAAACCTACCGGATAGTGTAAAAGAAAGATTTCAAAGACCTTCCAGTGGCATGGGAGCTAACGGCGGTCCTTTTGGAGCCGGCGGAAGAATGGGAGGAAACGGTGCAAGAAGGCGCAACATTACTAGAATTTGGTATCTCGATGATAATGGTAAACTTCAAGCAAGTCCTGCAGTACTTGGACTTACAGACGGTAAAAATACCGAAATTGTAAGAGGACGCAATCTTAAAGAAGGAATGAAAATAATTATTGGCGTTACAGAACCCGGTGATGTTGCTTCTACAAGCAGCTCTAATCTGTTAAACCCGCAACAGCCGGATCGGGGTGCTATGTTTAGAAGAGGTTTTTAACCGGGAGTTTATTTTGGAAAAAACGATTATTAAAACAAATAACTTAACAAAGACTTATAAAGTTGGAGAGATTGAAGTTCCGGCGCTTAAATCGGTTAGTATCACAATTGCAAAAGGCGAGTTCGTTGCTATTATGGGTGCATCCGGCTCAGGTAAATCTACTCTTATGAATTTAATCGGGTGTTTGGATATGCCTACATCCGGCGATTATTTTCTCGACGGTCAAAACACCAGTAAAATGACAAAGAATGAATACGCCAATATTAGAAACCAAAAAATCGGTTTTGTTTTCCAGGGGTTTAACCTTTTACCGCGTACTTCTGCTTTGGAAAATACAGAACTTCCGTTGATGTACGACCGCTTGAACAAAGTGCCCAATCACCGAAAAAGAGCGATTGAAGTTTTGGAAAAAGTCGGTCTTGCGGACAGAATGGATCATATACCGAGCCAGCTTTCTGGCGGGCAGCAGCAAAGAGTTGCTCTCGCAAGGGCACTTGTAAATGGACCTGCAATTATTCTTGCCGACGAACCGACCGGTAACCTCGATAGTCACACATCGGTCGAAGTATTTAATGTTTTCCAGCGGCTTAATGACGAAGGAATCACCATAATTATGGTTACGCATGAAAGAGACTTTGCCGCCTTTGCAAAAAGAATTATTGAAATGCGTGACGGCAGAGTTATAAAAGATACTATAATTGATAACCGGCTCAGGGCTGAAGAAGAACTAAAAAAAATTCAAGCTGAAGCAGAAATATTAGATTAAAGGAATCGAAAAAGATGAAAGCAAAAGTAATTTTAAAAGTAGCCGGAAAAAGCATAATAAAATCCAGAATGAGAAGTTTGCTTACCGCACTGGGTATTATTATAGGAGTTGCAGCTGTTGTAGTGATGGTGGCAATCGGCGACGGAGCTCAATTGCAGGTAGAACAGCAGATCGCTTCT
>CAZRIQ010000005.1:2431-19741 GCA_964600175.1 uncultured Melioribacter sp.
TCTCTCGGTTCCAACCTGATTATTATTACACCGGGTTCGTCTAATGCCGGGGGAGTTAGAGGCGGAGCGGGAACATTCAATAGATTTACTATGGATGACGTCGAAAAAATCAAGAACGAAGCTACGTTGATCAATGGTGTTTCACCGCTTGTTATTTCAGGCGGGCAAGTTATAGGTGGAACCGGGAACTGGTTTACACGTATTCAAGGAGTTTCACCGGATTATCTCGAAATCCGTGAATGGAGTTTAAAAAGCGGGGAATTTTTTACCGATAGAGATGTAATGGCCAGAGCAAAAGTTTGTATTCTTGGTTCCGAAGTTGCGGATAATTTATTCCCAAATCAGGATCCCGTTGGTCAACAGATTCGAATTCGAAATGTACCGTTTAGAGTTATTGGCGTGTTGACTTCGAAAGGTCAAACAGCCGTCGGTACGAGTAACGATGATATAATTCTAGCCCCTTCAAATACCGTGCTTGACCGTCTTTCAGGTAGAAGATTTATTAGTTCCATTCAAGCCAGTGCTGTTTCAACCGGCAAAATTCCTCAAGCCGAAGCTGAATTAAGGAGCATAATGAGAGAAGCTCACCGGCTTAGCCCGGGGGAAGACGATGATTTTACAATTCAGAATCAGGCGGATATAGCTCAAACCGCAACCGAAACCTCGCGTATTTTAACAATTCTTCTCGCTTCCGTTGCCGGCGTTTCGTTGATTGTAGGTGGTATCGGAATTATGAATATCATGCTGGTTTCGGTTACCGAAAGAACGAGAGAAATCGGAATACGTTTGTCTGTTGGTGCGAGATCTTCGGATATTCTAATTCAATTTTTAACCGAAGCAATCGTCTTAAGTCTTTCCGGCGGAATTATAGGCGTCGCGCTTTCTTTTGGCATATCATACATTCTGAACAATTATTCAAGTCAGTCGGCATATATTAAACCGGAAGTTATACTGGTAGCCTTCGGCTTTGCCGGTGCAATTGGTATTTTCTTCGGATTCTATCCCGCGCGTAAAGCGGCTAACTTGAATCCAATTGACGCCTTGAGGTACGAATAGAAAATTAATGTTTTACTCACTTATTGTGATTAACTGGAAAAAGAAATGAAATCAATAAAAATTTTGTTTGCTGCGTTTATAATGTTTGCAATTGCAAATGGACTTTATGCTCAGAAAAAATTGTCTTTGAAAGATGCAATTACAATCGCGTTGAATCAAAACACAAGCTTGGTAAAAAGTCAAAACAGTTTGGAAACCCAGAAAGCGGCAGTTAAGAATGCCTATGGAAATTTAATACCGACTTTGGGGTTGAACGGTTCCTGGAATTGGCAGAGGGTAAGTGATAACGGGGGCGGTGTTCAACTAGATTATTTTGGAAACGAAACCGTAATCCCGCCTTCGCAAAACGATACTAGAAATTATTCGGTCGGTCTCAGCGGCAATGTTACTTTGTTCGACGGCTTGTCAAACATCGCAAATATAAACCAGAAAAAAAGTAACCTGGAATCGGCAAAGTACGATTTGCAGAAACAAAGGCAGGACATCATTATGCAGACGGCTTCTTTGTACTATGCAATTATTGGCTATGAAAAACTTTTAAAATTTCAGGAAGAGAATTACAAATACAATCAGAGTTTACTCGATAGAATTAAAGAGATGCAGGAATTAAAAAGTGTCCCGATCTCGGATGTACACTCACAGGAAGTGCAGGTTGCAAATGCCGAGTTGTCGTTGCTGCAAACAAAAAACAGTTACGAAAAAGCGAAGGTATCGCTTCTGGATTATTTATCGCTGGATATTACACAAGACTATTCTTTTGAATCCCCGGATTCAACCAGCTTTGATACAACTGTTGCCGATGAAGACTTTAACACTCTTTTGAACACAGCTTTGGTAAATAGAAAAGATTATCAGAGCCAGAAACTTCAATTGGAAAGTTCGTTGGACCAGCTTACAATTGCGCGTTCGGATTACCTACCGAGTTTGGCGGGCTCGTACCGGTTTTGGACAAGTGGTATAAAGTTTGGCGATTTGTTTACCCGACGAATTTATAATATCGGTCTATCGTTAAATCTCCCGGTTTTTTCACATTGGAGTACGGATTTGGCAGTACAATCGGCAGAAGTTCAGATAAAAAACAGTAATGAAGATATGAGTGCTTTAGAAAGACAAGTTAAAAGCGACGTGAAAAATGCTCTGCTTGATCTTCAAACGGCAAAGACACAATTGGAAGTTTCACACACCGCATTAAAATCGGCGAAAGAAAGCTGGGAAATTAAACAAGAAAATTATTCGCTCGGAATAACAACGTTTGTCGATCTGCAGCAAACATATACGGTCTACCTCCAGGCGCAGAGTAACGATATACAAGCTCAGTATAATTTTTATACGAAGCAGTTTGCTTTGAGAGATGCACTCGGAACGTTGGATGTGGTTCAATAGAAAGTAAGACAACCCGGGAGTTAACCTTTAATAAAAATGCCCTTCCCTTTATGAAAGATTGGGATGGGCTTTTGTTTTTAAGTCCCTACATTTTCTTGCCAAGATTAAATCTCTTTCTATCGTGGGAATTCAAATACAATTTTCTCATTCTTATTGATTTAGGCGTAACCTCCACCATCTCATCGTCTTCGATATATTCCAAGGCTTCTTCGAGAGAAAATTTAATTGCAGGAACTATTTTGACAGCCTTATCAGATCCCGAGGCGCGCATGTTTGTAAGTTTTTTCCCTCTCTGAACATTTACTTCTATGTCCATTTCTTTACTGTGTTCACCAACGATTTGCCCGGTATAAACAACTTCGCCGGGATCGATAAAAAACTTTCCACGGTCCTGGAGCGAATCGATTGCGTAAGCTGTTGAAGCTCCGTCGCCCATTGAAATTAGTACACCGCTTCTCGCCTTTCCGATCGACCCTTTAAAATATTCATACTGGTAAAATTGATGATGAATTACTGCTTCTCCCGAAGTTGATGTTAATATTTTCGTTCTTAAACCCATTATTCCTCTAGAGGGAATATGAAACTCGAGGTTGTTCCTATTTCCCTTATTCTCCATCTTTATAAGTTCGCCGCGTCTTTGCCCGATAAGTTCTATGACTTTTCCCGCAGATTCTCCAGGTACATCAACAATAAATACTTCTATCGGCTCGGCTTTTTTACCGTCGATTTCTTTGTAAATTACTTTCGGTTCTCTGATTTGTAATTCATATCCTTCACGCCGCATATTTTCAATCAATATCGATAGATGCAAAATTCCTCTACCGGAAACTTTGTACGAATCGGGAGAATTTGTATCCTCAACATTGAGCGCAACGTTGTGTTCAAGTTCTTTGTAGAGCCTGTCTCTAATTTGCCTGGATGTTACATATTTTCCTTCTCGTCCGTAGAAAGGTGAATTGTTTACTGTAAAGGTCATACTTATAGTCGGCTCATCGATGGAAATTATTGGAAGCGGTTCCGGATTTTCAGCATACGAAATCGTATCGCCGATGTCTATATCGTCAACGCCGACAATCGCACAGATGTCGCCGCATTCGACTTCGTCGGTTTCGGTTCTCTCTATTCCTTCGAATACGAAAAGCTTCTTTATCGACACGTCGTGAATTTTCCCATCTCTTTTTATTATGGCGAGGTTGTCGTTCTTTTTTAGTGTACCTCTGAACACACGTCCAATACCGATTCGTCCGACGTAATCGTTGTAATCCAGAGAAGTGATCTGAATTTGTAGTATTCCATCGGATGAAGGCGGCGGCGGTATATCTTTAATTATTGAATCGAGCAGAGGAGTTAGGTTCTTATGCTTGTCAGATAAATTCTTTGAAGCCCAGCCGGCTCTGCCGCTTGCGTAAATTACCGGGAAGTCCAGTTGATCTTCTCTTGCATCGAGGTCTATGAACAGATCGTAAATTTCGTCTAATACTTCTATCGGACGATTATCCGGTCGGTCAATTTTATTAATTACTACAATCGGTTTAAGATGAAGCGCTAAAGCTTTCTGCAAAACGAATCTCGTTTGCGGCATCGGACCTTCAAACGAATCTACTAAAAGCAGAACACCGTCTGCCATTTTTAATACGCGTTCAACCTCTCCGCCGAAATCCGAATGTCCAGGTGTATCGATCAAATTAATTTTATAATCTTTATAAGGGATGCTGATATTCTTTGCAAGAATTGTGATCCCTCTTTCCCGTTCGAGATCGTTCGAATCCAGGAATCTTTCCCTTACAACCTGGTTTTTTCTGAAAACCTGGCATTGTTTTAGAATCTGGTCGACTAAGGTTGTCTTTCCGTGATCTACATGTGCAATAATTGCAACGTTTCTTATTTTCTTCAAACTGATAAATCTCCGCTTAAATCCAACATTAATTTAAAACTTGGCGCGCTAAATAAGCAAAACTATTGCCGGGATGCAAATTGATTCTCTCATGGAAGGCAGCAAAAAATTTTCCAAGCAAAATTTGGCAATTATTTCTAATTTTTGCCTAAACTCTTTCAGGTTGAAATGAAAACACGCAATATTCATTACATAACAATTATATTTTTCATTTTTATGAATATAACAGCTCAAACAACCAGACCGATCCGTGACAATGTCGGCTTTTGCTGGACCGCGGACGAGACGACAAAATTGATTTCGTACTTGGATAAGCATTTTGCCGGTGACTTCAACGAAAACATTCCCGGTAAATTGATTGCCAGTATTTCTCCGCATGATGATTATCTATATGCGGGAAGAATTTACTATCCGCTTTACAAATTAATTAAAGCGAGGGAAGTTGTTGTTTTTGGAGTTACACACGGAACTGTAAGAAAGGCAATGAACGATCCACAAAATATTCTGATACTTGATGACTTTGATAAATGGCACGGACCATTCAAAGATGTATCTATCTCACCGCTGCGGGAAAAGATAAAGCTGGAACTTGATACGAATGAATACATGGTCAGCGACAAAGCTCAAACTATCGAACATTCGATCGAAGCTTTGATCCCGTTTCTTCAGTATTATAATCCCGATGTTGAAATAACACCAATTATGGTAACGACAATGCCTTATGAGAGAGCAGAGGCTATCAGCACCGATCTCGCAAAAATTATTGCGGATTACATTAGCAACAACAATCTTGTTCTTGGTAAAGACATTTTCTTCTTGATATCGAACGATGCGAATCATTACGGGAAAGATTTTGATAATGCACCGTACGGTGAAGATTACCAGGCGCATTTGACCGCAACGGAAAGAGATAAAAAAATTGCGGGTACGTTTTTCAATGGAGAGATAACAGATAAAAAGATTCAAGGATTAACGAAAGAAATTTGGCCTTCTCCCAAAAGCGATAAACCGACTCCGCTCTGGTGCGGACGCTATCCAATAGTTGTAGGACTTTTAACAATCAACAAAATTCTCCGGAACTTGAACGCCGGGGAACTCAACGGGAAGTTGATGGCTTACTCCGATTCGTTTACTGAGGGAGTACTTCCTTTGAAAGGAACAAGTCTCGGAACGACAGCATCGTTTTCACTTAAACATTGGGTGGGATATGTCGATGCTGCCTTCTATATAAAATAAAACTCCTGTTTTTCGAATAATCCTATTATTTAGATCTATCAACGACCGGAGATTTGATAATGCGGTTACTTAGTGGTTTTTTCATTTTGATCGTTTTTGCGGTACCGTTTAAAGTTTTGTCCCAATCGCAAAATAATCCCGATAGTTTAATAAGTGCATTGAGTTCAAGAATAGACTCTTTGGAAAAGGAAAATTCTTTTTTGAAGGGACGAATTACAGAGTTAGAAAATCTGAAATCCACTCTCTTGAAACAATTGGTAGAAAAAGGACAAGGCAAGTATGTTCCTCCCGATTCCACAAACAGCAGCACTTCCGTTTCAAATAAAGATAAACCGGCAGAGACTAAGGCAAAAGTTTTTAGACGATGTAAAGCTATTTTGAAGAATGGTAAACGTTGTTCCAGGGCTGCACAACCCGGGAGCGATTACTGCTGGCAGCATCAAAACAAAAACTGACCTTGAGATTGCACTCAAGGCTCGAAAATCTATTCTGTTTTAGAGTCTTACTCTTTTATAAGCGGGGGCTTTTTTCTTTTTCTAAACAAAGCCATAAAGAATGAAATAATTAGTAAAGCGACAATTACGTAAATCCATATTGGAATTCCGCCCGGTGCAACGGTTTCTTTCCATTGAGCAATTCTGCTTTCCACAGTATCTTTTTGAGCTTCGGTCATTAAGTTGTTGTCAATTAGAAGCGGGATCCAAACCGGTTTCACTTTTCCGAACCAAACGGAATCGGCAAAAGTGTCTAATGTCTTGAGGGCTTCGCTTTTTCTTCTTACCGCAGCGTTTTTGATTTCGTCTTCGATATAATTTTTGAGACTGTTTGTGAATTCCTCGCCGGTATTATAGCCTAAAAGATTAATTTCCTTCTCTCTAAATTCTTTATTGACGCTTGACCAAATCTCATTCGTAATTTTTTGATTCCACTGATCGAACATATTGTTGATTAAAGAAATTTCACGAATTTTGTCAGTCTTGTTTAAATAGATGCTGGCAAGTTTCGGCCCGATTTGTCCCCACAATTTTGAAAAGTCTTTGTATTGCTTTTTCATTTGAGAAAGATCGTCCGGCATGAAAGTGGTTACGTTGAGAAATTGAATGTTGTCGGTAATGGCTCTTTCAATGTTGTAGAACAGATTCCCGGAATCGACTTTATCGAAAATATTTTGTTTTTCGGCATCGCTCAAATTTGAGGGTTTATGAATAAATGCACCGAGCAAACTATCTACAATGCCCCCGACAAGTTCATCCCTCTGTTGAATATTTGCTTTTAACGATGCGACCAACCTGTGCAACGATTCTATGGCCGCCTTATCCTTTTTCTGACTTAATTGTAGTTCTCTTATTTGGGTAATTAAGTTTGCGTTTTTTTCGTTGATACTTGTTATCATTTCTCTTAATGTATCAACCTGGGTTTTTAATTCAACTATCTGGCTGAAGTCGCCCTTCCTAATCAATATTGTTCTTTCGAGTTTTTCAATGGCGGAGTTGAAATTGTCCGGGTAAAGACTCTTATCGAGCAGATTTTTGTCCGGCGCAAAATCGTTTTTAAGTTTTTGCAAATCATCCTGCAGTTTCAAAATGTTATCGAATGTCCGGGCACTTTTAACCGAATCCTCGATACTTTTATACCTATTCTTGAAATTCATAACTTTTTCATAATCGGACTGAGCTAAAAGAAAATTATTCAGCCCAAATAAAAGTAGAAGAGCAAGTGTAATTAAATTGGTTTTTTTAACCATAGTGTTACCTCTTAATTCCTTTGCTTGTCAATAGGTATGAGTTCGTACCGTCGATTAATTCTATGTAAGGATTTTTTTGATTCATTGCCGGGGAAGTGAGACCTTTCGGATCAATTAAAATTGTATTCTCGAGGGACATTGTGCCGGTTCCCGTTTCGAAAACATAGACATTCTTAAAGCCGGTAGCGGTAAAGTAAAAATATCCGCTCACGTCTCTAATTACTCTGATTTCCTGTCCGGCAGCTTTTGTGGAATCACCCTTTTCTAAAAAATAAATCGGTTTAACGTTTATTAGCATCGAATATCTCTCGACGTTTACAAAACCGTTTGCGTCAACTTTCAGTACGTCTTCAATCGGCCATGCGTAGTTGACTGGTTTTAAAACAACTGAAGAGCAACCAAAAAGCAGTGGAATTACCATGAGGATCAAATAAATTTTTTTACTTGTCATACTTTTTCCTTTAATTCGTCCGATGAAACTTAATGAATTTGATTATTATTTGTAACAATGAACTCAACGAGAGTTACCGGCAAATAAATTTTTGCTTACTTTTGTCACTCAAAAATTTTTTAGTAGATACACTGCACTATATGGTATTAAAATTAAATCAAAAAGATTTTTACTTTCGGTAGAGTATGAATCCGTGGAAAGGACTAAATAAGTTACCCAAAAACGTGTGGCTGTTGTCGGGGGCAACACTTATAAATCGTTCGGGGACAATGGTTTTGCCGTTTTTAGCAATTTACTTGACAAAAGTTTTAGGAATAAGCACGGCCGATGCCGGCGTGGTTCTTACATTTTACGGTGTCGGGTCGCTTATCGTTTCTCCATTTGTAGGGAAGTTAAGTGATAGAGTAGGCGCGCTGAACGTAATGAAGTTTTCGTTGATCCTTACCGGTTTGGTTTTGTTTACCTATTCATTTGCAACCGGTTATCATCTAATAATGTTGATTACACTTGTATGGGCAATCGTTAGTGAGTCGTTTAGACCGGCAATTTTTTCGCTTATTTCTATGGAAGCCGATACCGGGCAGAGAAAAACAGCTTTCGCCCTTAACAGGCTGGCGGTAAATCTTGGTATGAGCATAGGTCCTATTGTTGGCGGCTTGCTATCACAAATAAATTTCCATCTTTTGTTTTTTGTAGATGGGATTACTTCAATTCTTGCCGGAATCTTTTTAATATTTTCTCCGTGGAAACCTTTTCATAAAGTTGCTCATGAAAATGATATGTACACAGAGCATCTGGAGAAAAAATCTATATTCAGGAACGGGAAATTTCTTTATTTCCTACTAGCGATTATCCCTGTTGAAATAGTTTTCTTCCAGCACTTTGGTGCTTACCCGTTATATATGGTTAACGTTCTCGGTTTCAAACAATCGGTTTTTGGATTTCTGATAGCCATAAACACGGTTATGATTATTTTTATTGAAGTACCGTTAAATAACTCAATGGCAAACGTACCAAGCACAAAAAGTATTGCGATGGGTGCCTTTCTTTGCGGTCTCGGTTTTGGTGCGATGGCATTTTCATACAGCATTATCCCGATAATTATTACGATAATTATATGGACTTTCGGGGAAATGATATTTTTCCCCGCGGTTGCTTCTATGGCTGCCGAGCTTTCACCCGAAAGTAAAAGGGGAGAATATATGGGTTACTTCCAAACGACTTTCAGTCTGTCGTTTATTCTCGCACCATGGATAGGTACGCAGGCTCTTCAAAATTATGGCTCAGTGGTTTTATGGACTTCTGCTTTCTTTGTTTCACAGATTTCAGTCTTGTTGATTCTTAGGCTAAAAAACGAAAACGTTCAAACCGATACTACGGATTAACATTATTCCAAATATTCCTTGTTTAACTTGTGGGTCCTGCCGGTTATCAATTTTAACGTTGCTCAAAAACAAACAAAAACGTTGCATTTTTAAGGTATTTAGAGGTTTTTCTATTATTTTATTAGGCAATACGTTGAAATAAGTTAAACAATTATTATATTTGTATGCCTCACACTTATTAATTTAGATAACAAACAACATTCATATAAAATATTATCAATTAACGATGGGAGAATACTATGAAAAAAGTAGAAGCCATAGTCCGTCCACACAAGTTGGATGACCTTCATACCGAACTTCAGGAAGCCGGGTTTAACGGAATTACTGTTAGTGAAGTGAAAGGATACGGCAGACAAAAAGGGCATAAGGAAATTTACCGGGGATCCGAATACAACATTGAGTTTGTTCCGAAAGTGAAAGTAGAGTTGGTCTGTAAAGACGATGCTGCGGAAAAAGCAGTAGGAATAATAATCAAAACGTGTAAGACAGGTGAAATAGGCGATGGTAAAATATTTATTTATTCGATTGAGGAAGCAATTAGGATTAGAACGGAAGAATCCGGAGAAGAAGCCGTTTGATTTTTTAAATATCCGAAACAATAAATTTTCTAAATAAAAATAGGGTTAAGTGAAATGGAAAGTAAAGTAATAATGGATACTATTTGGGTTCTCTTTACCGCTATGCTCGTCTTTTTCATGAATCTCGGATTTGCAATGGTTGAATCCGGTTTTGCTCAGAGTAAGAACGCGGTAAATATTCTATCGAAAAATTTTATTGTCTTTGCGGTTTCTTCCCTTGCTTTTTGGGTAATAGGCTGGGGATTGATGTTTGGAGACGGAAACAGTTTTATAGGTCTGCACGGTATATTTTCTTTAGGCGGCGCGGATAACAGCCCGGCAACCGGTGATTCATATTCCGGAGTTTATTCGGCTATAAGCTGGACAAGTGTACCTCTTCTAGCAAAATTTTTCTTTCAACTTGTATTTGCAGGAACAGCAGCTACAATTGTATCGGGAGCCGTTGCCGAAAGAATAAAGTATATATCCTTCATCGTTTTCTCATTTATTCTTGTGGCGATTATGTACCCAACAACCGGTCACTGGATATGGGGCGGCGGCTGGCTTGCGGATCTTGGCTTTTTCGATTTTGCCGGTTCTACCGTTGTACATTCCGTTGGCGGTTGGGCAGCTCTTGCCGGGGTAATCATCCTTGGTCCGCGCATCGGAAAATTTAAAGATGGAAAAATATTCCCGATCCCGGGACACAATATGTCCTCGGCTACTTTAGGTGCGCTGGTTCTTTGGCTTGGGTGGTTTGGATTTAATCCGGGGAGTACGATGGCTGCCGACCCGACAAGTATTGCAAGAATTTGTATTACTACTAACAGCGCAGCCATTGCCGGAATTCTAACATCGACGGCGACTGCGTGGCTTGTATTGGGCAAACCGGATTTAAGCATGACGATCAACGGATGTTTAGCCGGCTTGGTTGCTATTACTGCAGGATGTGCATACGTAAGTGTAGGAAGTTCACTTATAATTGGTGCTGTTGCGGGAGTCTTGGTAGTATTTGCCGTTATCGGTTTTGATAGGATAAGAGTTGATGACCCCGTTGGTGCACTTGCGGTACATTTAGTTAATGGAATTTTTGGAACATTGGCTGTTGGGCTCTTTGCCGAAAGCAGTCTTATGCCCGGAACTACCGGTAACGGATTACTCCTCGGCGGCGGATTTAGTCTGTTGTACCATCAATTGATAGGTGTCCTTGTAGTTGGTGCCTTTACTTTTGGAGTTTCTTTTGTAATCTGGGTTGCTTTGAAGAAATCAATGGGTATAAGAGTTTCCGAAGCAGAAGAAATTGAGGGCTTGGATTTAGGTGAACATGGAATTGAAGCCTATCCAAACTTTGAAAAGGTGACATTCTAAAATTTTTTTCCAAGTAAAAACGCTCCAGCCGGCGTTTTCAAGCGCCGGCTTTTTTATCCCAAGTTGATCTGAATGTTTTTAATGTCAACATCTCTCGTTACTCCATTTTGCATTGTCTGTCTGGTGTATAATAAATCGAGCTATATTTCTAGGATTATTAAAATGCCAAAAAACATAGAAAACATTGTGTTCTTAAGGAGTTTATAAGTAATTACCTAATTATTTTAGGTAATTACTTGCAATTATCTTAATTATTTTTATATTTGCACACCAATCTCTTACTAATTTAGTTAATTCACCGTATTAATTCTAAAAAGAAGCCAATTATAAACAAATAGGAGAACTATATGAAAAAAGTAGAAGCGATAATTCGTCCACACAAGCTGGATGATCTTCATACCGAACTTCAGGAAGCCGGTTATGGTGGAATTACTGTAAGTGAGGTAAGAGGATACGGCAGACAAAAGGGGCATAAGGAAATTTACCGTGGATCCGAATATAATATTGAGTTTGTTCCTAAAGTCAAAGTAGAACTTGTCTGCAAAGACGATGCTGCGGAAAAAGCGGTAGGAATAATTATCAAAACGTGTAAAACGGGGGAAATAGGCGACGGTAAAATATTTATTTACAGTATTGAAGAAACAATTAGAATTAGAACCGAAGAGTCTGGAGAAGGTGCCATATAAAAGCTTACAATAAATAAAAAAATTGAAAATCATCAGGAGAATAAAATGAAACTAAGAACCTTTTTACTAATTCTATTCCTTTTAGCTTTACCTGCGCTTGTTTTTTGCCAGGACGGAGGAGCCACGGTTGAAACTAATGCTAAAGCGATTGCAGAAGTTCAGACACATGCAGATTATGTATGGACACTTGTAGCAGCATTTTTGGTTTTTTTAATGCAAGCAGGTTTTGCAATGCTTGAGACCGGCTTAACCCGTGCTAAAAATGCAGTTAACATTATGATGAAAAACTTAATGGATTTTTCATTCGGAAGTCTGGCGTTTTGGCTTGTTGGATTCGGAGTAATGTTTGGGGTTACAACAACCGGTTGGTTTGGAACCGACGGTTTCTTGTTGTCTGATTTTGCAAAGAACGGGGATCCTTGGACCTATGCATTCTGGATGTTTCAAGTTGTCTTTGCCGCAACTGCTGCAACAATAGTCTCCGGCGCAATGGCAGAACGAACAAAATTTATCGGCTACATTATTTATAGTATTGTTATATCGGCAGTTATTTATCCGGTATTCGGAAGCTGGGCCTGGGGCAGTTTATACCATGGCGGCGGCTGGCTGGAAAAATTAGGTTTCATCGACTTTGCCGGTTCAACGGTTGTTCACTCCGTTGGGGGATGGGCTGCATTAGCAGGTGCTATTGTGCTCGGACCAAGAATTGGAAAATTTAAAGACGGCAAACCGCAGGCGATTCCCGGACACAGCATGGTGCTTGCGGCTTTGGGTACGTTTTTACTTTGGTTCGGTTGGTTCGGTTTTAATCCCGGAAGCACAACTGCTGCAACAACAGATATTGCAGGCATTGCCGTAACTACAAACTTATCTGCTGCTGCAGGTTCTGTATCGGCAATGATTACTGCTTGGTTGGTGCTTGGTAAACCCGACGGCAGTATGACGCTGAACGGAGCAATTGCCGGGTTGGTTGCTATTACAGCCGGTTGTGCAAATGTATCCCCCATAAGTGCAGTTATGTTAGGATTTATAGCCGGTGTTATAGTTGTATTCAGTGTTTTGTTTATTGAAAGAAAATTAAAAATTGATGACCCTGTAGGAGCTATTTCGGTACATGCTGTTTGCGGTGCTTGGGGAACATTGGCTGCCGGAATTTTCAATATAGGAGGATTCTCATGGAGTATAGTTGGAGTTCAGGCACTCGGTGTTGTTTCGGCATTTTTATGGGTTTTCCCGACTACGTTTATTCTTTTCAAAGTAATTGATAAGACAATCGGCCTGCGTGTATCTAGGGAAGAAGAACTAGAAGGACTTGATGTTGGTGAACACGGAATGGAAGCATATCCTGACTTTGAAAAGGCAACATATTAAAATGGGCAAAGTTTACCCTCCTAGTAGTTGTTTGTTATAATAGCGTGTTAGCCGGTGCCTAAAACGCATCGGCTAATTTTTAATAACTTAAAAACGAGGTTGTCATGAAAAGAAGTAAACAATTTATCAGCACTTTAATATTTTCTGTTCTGTTTCTATCCTTAAATGGTGTTATTAGTGCACAAGAACTAAGTGCAGGTGCGGACATCGTGAGTAAATATATGTGGAGAGGTTTGGAAATTAATGCCGTCCCGAATATTCAGCCGTCTTTAAGTTTCAGCTCATCCGGTTTTAATGTAGGATTTTGGGGTTCATATTCATTCTCGGCGGACACTGCTGGTGTAACTTATGAAGAAATTGATACTTACTTAGGTTATACATTTACAACCGAGAGTGGAGATTTTGGATTGCTGCTAACCGATTATTACTTTCCGAAAGCCGGCTTTAAATTAGGAAATTTTGATAGTGACGGTATGGGAGCTCATACTTTGGAATTGGCGGCTTCTTATTCCGGTCCGGTATCTGTATTAGTTGCTTATAATATTTATAATGATCCGGGTAATAATGTTTATTTCGAACTTGGATACGATACTTCAATCGGCGATACAGAATTTAAGTTTTTCGTAGGCGGCACAACCGGCAGTAAAGACAATCCCGTTTACTACGGTTCGGATAACTTTGCTATTATTAACGTTGGCGTTACAGGTAGTAAAACAATCAAAGTAACCGACAGTTTCGAGCTTCCTGTTTTCACTACGTTTTTATTTAATCCGAAAGTTGATTCCGGTTACCTGGTATTTGGTTTTTCGTTTTAATACGTTGAAGAAAATAGAAATTTCTTACACAACTCCTTGCAGACGCGTTACCTGCCGCGTAAAAATTCCGGGTTGTTCATTCTAAATTATTTAGAATGACACCCCGGAAAAGCAGGATTTACCTGTCATTTAAAATTTTCTGCGGAATTTCTTCGTCCCCAAATAATTTCGACTTTAGAACTATTTGACTATATTATCCCTCGTACAAATCAAACCAATCAACAACACGGAGGATAATATGAAACTAATTAGAGCAGTTCTTTTTCTAGTGGTTTTGTCATTTGCAATGCCCGTCGTTGCCCAGGATGATCAACAGGAAGGTGCCGAACAAATGCAGGTTTGGATGGATTATATGACACCTGGTGATGTCCACCAAAAGATGGCAAAAATGGCAGGTGAATGGAAAACTGTAAATAAAATGTGGATGGATCCGAATATGGAGCCCAATGTAACCGAAGGAACAGCTGTATGCGAAATGCTTTTAGGGGGCAGGTATCTGAAGACTTCTTACACAGGCAACTTTATGGGAATGCCTTTCGAAGGATTCAGCATCGAGGCTTATGATAAGGCAATGGATCAGTTCTATTCGGTTTGGGTTGATAATTTTGGTACTGGCATGATGATGATGAAGGGTAAGTATGATCCTGAAACGAAAACTCTAACGTATACCGGGACATCAGTTGATCCGATGCAGAAAAAAGAAATGAATGTAAAAGAAGTATTTAAAATTATAGATGATAATAATTTTATTTCGGAGATGTATGTGATACAAGGTGACCAAGAAATTAAAACAATGGAGATTGATCATTCGCGGAGTATGTGAGTAATAATGAAGTTTAAAGCCGGAACTTGTGAAATACCGGGTTCCGGTTTTTTATTTTTAGTGAGTCATTTCTTTTTTAGGAAACCGTATTTCTTCAGATGTTTATATGCTAAATACCCAACCGCACCCAGTTGAATTGTACAAAGCACCTGCCTAAAGAAACTCATCGATTGTTTATCGATGTACATTTGATGCAGCGGGTTGAGTACCGAAGATTCCCAATTATCGGAGATCCGATCTTTATCGTTTCCAATTTCCACACTCATTCGTAATGAATTGAGACTAGGATTGTCAAGAAGTGATCTTTTCATGAATTGATCTGTTAAATATTCATCTGAAGGGAGGTTGTAAATATTGTTCGGAGAATAGATCGGTGTAATATCGCGAAGAGAGATTTTTTCAGAACCAACATTAGTTTTTGAGCTATCGTCCTTGATGGTTTGTGCTTGACTGACCGTTAAAGCCATCAGAAATATTACGAGCAGGAGTTTCATAGTCACTTTTTCATATCTAAATATAAATTACTTCATTCGCTGTTTAAGGAAAAGTCAAAAACAAGTTCATATTGATGTCAATTTTTCAACAACCATAATTTGACAAAATTAAGGTTATTATTCCATGTTAAAATTTATTATGGGCAATACTCTGAACGGCAGCGGATTATTTTTTGCAATGTTTACCAGGCCAATCTGGAAACCGTGTAATATTTCCGCCACATTGAAAATCCCGATCGCTACCCCGGTTTGACTGCCGGTTATCTTATTGAACCCCGCTATTGTTAGTCCATGCATATCTTCAATTTCAGTCCAGAGTGCCGTAATGTTTAATCCGTGAAATGAAGCAGCCTCGGTTTTGTATCCCGATATAGTGATTCCTCTTATATCGCCTTCGGATTTTACTTCTCCTCCGGTAATATTCATACCCATAATTTCGCTCATGCCTACAATTCCAAGTCCTGCAATGTTTATTCCTCTCACTTCATCTTGGGCTACCATACCGAGTCCTGCAATATTTATTCCTACCATTGTTCTTTTACATACGTTTGCCAGCCCCGAAATGTTTATGCCGGTTAAATCATTGTTACAGACCAAAGCAAGTCCGCCGAAGTTGAAGCCGGTTATATCTCCTTGAGCTACAGTAGCAGCACCTCCGATATTAACACCCCACTGATTTCCCTGCGATACCAGTGCGAGTCCGCCAAGATTCAGACCATGTATATCTCCCTGCGTTACAGTAGCAACACCTCCGATATTAACACCCCACTGATTTCCTTGTGATACTAAAGCAAGCCCGCCAAAATTAATTCCGCAAATATCACCTTGCGAAACCGCAGCGAGACCACCTATATTTATTCCTGTTTGATCTCTTTCTGATATCACAGCTATCCCGCTAAGATTTAAACCGCATATGTTGCCCTGCGCAACTGTTGCCGCACCACCGATGTTAATACCCCACTGACTTCCTTCGGATACTAGAGCAAGTCCGCCTAAATTAATTCCCCATGTGTCTCCCTGAGAAACTGTGGCAAGCCCACCGACATTGATTCCCGTCTGATCTCTTTGAGATACTAAAGCGAGTCCGCCCAAATTAACGCCCCACAAGTCACCTTCCGAAACAAGGGCAAGTCCACCGAGATTAACTCCCCGAATATCTCCATTTGAAACTAACGCTAATCCGCCTACGTTGATTCCTGAAATATTACCATTTGAAACAGCGGCAAGACCGGCTATGTTCAATCCGCTCATCTCTCTTTCAGCTATCAAACCTGCAATTCCAACATTCAATCCGCGTAACCATCCTGCGGAAGGAATAGAACCGAGAGAAATTCCGTTAATTTCAGAACTGCCGAAATACCCCGGTTTCCAAAGTGTGATGTTTATTCCGTTGATCTGTTCTACGTCGCAATCGGAATAATTAAATCTAAGCCCGTTAAAGTTCTGTGAGTTGCCGAAACTGATTCCGGTATTGTCGATTGCCAGGTCTAAGCTTTCGTGTGAACATTCGCTACTGTCGTTATCGGAGAAATCGAAATCAATTTGTGCTGCAAGTCTAAGAGGCAGCATGCAAAGTAATAGGGGGATTAATATTTTTTTCATTTTGTGTGCCGAGTTTAATAAAAGAATTTACCGACTATTTAGACTGTATTTGGCACTCGAAAGTTACGATTGAACGTTGGAATTAATTAACTTAAAAATAGATTGTATTTTTTAATGTGCCGAGTAGATTATTCTTACCTCGACATAATATCTTTAGAACTTATCGTCGTCATCGAGGAAGTCGTCGTCTTCAAAAATGTCGTCGTCGAATTTTATATCTTCATCAAAACTATCGGGCTCATTTACTTCATCGGGGTCATCTTCATCGGCTGTTTTCTCTTTGTAGTAAGATGAATCTTCCTCATCGAAATAACTGTTTTTGGAATAGCCCCCGTCAAGTTTGTCCATCACTCTATCTACTAATTCATTCACCAGGTCTTGTTTAATTTCTTTTGTTTCCATCTTAGCCGGTTCTTTTCCGCTGTCGAGTCCTATGTCGGAATCT